>DAINPX010000005.1:19885-26117 GCA_036743235.1 Melioribacteraceae bacterium | reverse complement strand
GGATTTATTTTACCTTGTTGAATTAAACTATCTGCCGTTTCGTCCATTTGCCAATCCGTACCGAATGAAGAAGTGCTTGGATCAAATAAGTTTTGTCCGTCATGCATATATAAAACCGGATATCTTTTTGTAGAATCATTATTATAATCAGGCGGTAACCAAACTACAATATTTCTCGGAATAATACCTTTCCCTTCAAATTGGGGGTGGTATTTTAATAAACCGGTTATTTGTCCTTCAAAAGTATTATTATTTGTAGGTATAGCCCAATTATTAATTGTAAAACTGATTGTTGTATCGTGTGTAATGGTTAAGGTGTTGTTTGGTGGGATGTTCCCGTCATCATCCAAAGCTTCATTTTGCCAACTACCGCGTGTAAATTTATATTCAATTATATCTCCTTTATTAAAGGCAATAGTTAGGCTGTTATTTGTACCGTAATTGTTTAATTTAACCTTGGCAGGGTTCCAGTTACCTATTTGTGGTAAATTGCCTACTAAATAAACGTTATTGCTATCGGTTGTATTTACTTTAAATGTAATATTAATTTGTTGAGCAGTTAAAACAAAAGTGAAAAGAAGAGAGATAATTAAAATATACAATGTTTTCATAATATTCCTTATATTTACTGATTGTAAATATACTAATTTTTGTTAAGTTTATGAATATAGTTTTAGTAATTCCTCCTTTTACGCAGGTTAATACAACATATCCTTCGGTTACACAGCTTTCGGGGTTTTTAAGCAGTGCAGGGTTTAATTCACTTTCGGTTGACTTGTCGTTAAATGTTTTTTTACGCATATTTTCAGGAATCGGATTAAGCGAAATTTATAAAGAAATAAAACATATAAAAACCGAAGACGATGAATTAAATATTATTATTAATTCGTTTTACAGATATATAGAAGTTATTGATTTGGTAATTGAATTTTTACAAGGTAAAAATAATGCGTTAAGTACTCTTTTATCAAAGCCCGGGTTTATACCAATAGTTAAAAATTATCCGGGTGAAGAAATTGATTTTAATAGTTTTGGGAATATCGGAATTATTGATAGAGCCAAGTTTTACTCTTCTTTGATGATTAATGATATATATTATGTAATTAATAATTGTTTAACAAAAGATTTCGGCTTAAGCAGATATGCCGAAAAAATTGCGATTTCCCCAAAAAGTTTTGACTTAATTTATAATAAACTTAAAAATTTACCTAATATAATTGAAAAAATAATTATAGACGAAACAGAAAAAATAATAAATAAATATAACCCAAATTTATTTTGTTTTAGCATCCCTTTCCCCGGTAATTTATATTCCGCATTATTATCTTCCAAATTTATAAAAGAAAAATACTCTGATATAAAAATTGCCTTTGGCGGCGGTTATGTTAATACCGAGCTACGCAAATTAAATGATGTTCGTTTTTTTGAATTTGTGGACTATTTAACTTTTGATGATGGTGAGTTACCTTTATTAAATATTATAAATAACCAAATTAACAATAGAAAAAAAGAGTTTGTACGAACGTTAATTAAAGAAAGCGGTAAATTAATTTATTATGATAATGCGGAAATAAAAAATATTAGCTATAAAAATTTATCAAAACCAAATTATTCAGGAATTGAAGTAGATAAATATGTTTCAATTCTTGAGATGTTAAACCCCATGAGCCGACTTTGGACAGACGGATATTGGAACAAGCTAACAATTGCCCACGGATGTTATTGGAAAAAATGTACATTTTGCGATATAACTTTAGATTATATAAAAACATATAGCCCCACAGATACAAAAAGATTTGTTAAAATAATAAAAGATATAACTAAAGAAACAGGAAAACGCACGTTCCATTTTACAGATGAAGCTGCTCCGCCAAGTAAGTTAAAAGAATTGGCAATTGAACTGATTAAAGAAAAAGCAAATATTTGTTGGTGGGGAAATATTAGATTTGATAATGCATTTAGTAAAGATTTGTGTAAATTATTGGCACTTTCGGGTTGTATTGCTGTTAGTGGTGGTATTGAAATAGCGGAACCAAGACTACTAAAGTTAATTGAAAAAGGAGTAACTTTAGAACAGGCAGTAAAAGTAACCAAAAATTTTAGAGATGCTAATATTTTGGTTCATGCATATTTAATGTATGGCTTTCCTTCGCAAACAGCTCAAGAAACTATAAATAGTCTTGAGTACGTTAGACAATTTATGAAATTCGGATTAATTAATTCTGCTTATTGGCATCGGTTCTCATTAACTGCACATAGTCCTATTACGCAAAATCCGGAAAAATACGGTGTTAAAATTTTATCATCTTTAAATAATTCGTTTGCTAATAACGACTTGGAGTTTACCGATTTAACCGGTATAGACCATAGCATTTTTACCGAAGGTTTAAATAAAGCATTATATAACTATATGTACAATAACGGACTGGATATTAATGTAAAAAATTGGTTTGAGTTTGATATACCAAAAGCAAATGTAAAACCTAATTTTGTAGAAAATTTATTAAAGTTACACAAACCGGAATTAACTATTGAAGAAAATAAAACAATTATATGGAATGCGAGTATTCCGAAAATAACGGATTTAGGCAAAGGCAAGGTATTATTAAGCATAACAAATTTAGATACTGAAGGCAATTGGACAGTTGATAAAAAGACGGCTAATTTTATCAATCAAATTGCCAACGAATCGGCTTTGTTAATAAACGGTAAAACGATAATATTTAAAGATATTGTTAATAATTCAAAAAATACTTGCAACAATTTTTGGGGCAGCAATGTTTGGCGAGAATTGAGAGAAAATTTTTTGTTAGTGGTATAAAAATGTTTTGTAGATAAAATATTCCCCCTCTTTTGTTTTACTGATAAGAGGGGGAAATTTATAAACGGTAGTCGTGAAAAATTTTATTCTTTATCGTTTTTTATATCATCTTTTTCGTGAATTATTATCGTTTTTTTATGCTTTTTAACTTTTCCTTCTTTTTCCATTTCTTTTAATTTTTTCTCGGCTTCTTCGCCCTCATAAATTTTTTCGATTTCTTTGCCATCTTTATCTTTTTCAATAATTATAATCTTTTTATCGTCATCTTTCATCTCAATTATTACGTTTTTATGGACTAAAGACGAATCATCAATATTGAAATTGAATTTAAACTTTTTTAATTTTGAAAGAGAATCTGGATTAATACACTTGATATCAAATTCCTTTAACTTAATAAGAGAATCAATATTTACCCATTCAAATTGCTTACCATTTAAATAAATTACGTCTTCATCATCTCCTGAAGTAATAACAAATTTCATCTCTTTTTCTTTTTGTTTTTTTATGTTTTTGAAAACATATTCCGCATCTTTACCTTTAAAAGTAACGGTTTCTTTATCCGTTTTAATAATAATCTCTTTTACGTCACCTTTTAAGGATTTAATTTTTTCTTTAATCTCTTTCTTATCTTGACCGTAAAAAGAAACACTTACTGTTAGTATAATTGCTAAAATAAATAATCTTTTCATTTTATCTCCTAAAGTTTATTAATGATATATTTCAAAAATAAATCTATTATTTAGACGAAATTGTTAAAGAGAAGTTAACAGATGTTAAAAAATGTTAAAATAAATAATTTTATTTAGTTTTATTGTTAAATTTACATTATGAAAGAAAAAAAATTAAAATTATTAATAGCTTTAATAATAGCTTCAACCATCGGCTTATTAAGTATTCAGTTTTACTGGATTTATTCAATAGTAAATCTGGAAAAAGAAAGAATAAATAACAATCTGATTGATGCGGTAAATTTAACTTTATCAGATATAGAAAAATATGAAACCGAAAAACAAGTTATTAAAGTGATTACTTCTAAAAAAGGCGGAAATAATTTTGTTTTTCAAACAAAAAGACTTACAGACACGGTTTTAAAGAAAGATAAAATAAGCGAAAAAGTAAACAAAATAAATAAGACCAAAATAGATATAAAAATTGATAGAAATTTTGATTTTATACATGATAAAAAAAATGTCTTAATTGTTAATAATGATACAATTATTAATTTAAATTCAAAAAGTAAACAGCTTGATTCTTTGGTAAATGACAAGAAAAAAATAATTGATAAAGTATTTGAAAATGTTTTTGTATTTAACTATGATATAAAATTTGAGGATAGAATTCCTTTTAATGCAGTTGATTCTATAATTAAAACAAACTTAAATAAAAAAGGCATATTTAACGAGTATTGTTTTGGAATAATAAACAATATAAATGATTCGGTAATATTTAAAACGCAGAACTGTAATAAAGCTGATTTGTTAAAAACAAAGATTAAACAACCTGTTTTTAGTAATCCGTTTAATATTAATACAAACTACTTGCATGTTTTTATAAAAGATGATTTTCTGTTTTTTATAAAAAAGATTGGTTTTATGTTAGGTTTCTCTATTCTGTTTTTAGTTGTAATTGTTTTTGTTTTTTACAAAACTTTAAAATCTTATTTTTTGCAAAAGAAAATTAGCGAATTAAAAACCGATTTGATAAATAACGTAACTCACGAATTTAAAACACCTATTGCCTCAATAAATTTAGCGGGTGAAATGTTAAAAAGTTTTAATATTGATGAACAAACAAAATATATTAATATAATAGATGAAGAAAATAATAGATTAAGAACAATGGTCGAAAATTTGTTAAATGCCTCTAAATTGGAACATTCCGAAATAAAGCCTAAAATTGAAACAGTTAACATTCTAGAAAAAATTAATAGTATTGTACAGAAATATAAAGTATTACTTGAAAAACTTAACGGTAAAATATTTATAACTTTTAATAACGATAAAATATATTTAAATACCGATTTATTTTGTCTTAATAATATAATTAATAATTTAATAGATAACTCAATTAAATATAACTTATTGCCTCCCGAAATTAAAATAGATGTTATTGAAGAGAACTTAAATATAACTATTAAAATATCAGATAACGGTTATGGTATTGAAAAAAAATATTTGAATGATATTTTTGAACCGTTTTTTCGTGTACCAAAAGGTAATGTATATAAAGGTAAAGGGCACGGTTTAGGATTAAGTTATGTTAAAAAGTCGGTGGAAATTTTGAAAGGTCAAATTATTGTAGAAAGCTCAATTAATAAAGGGACTACTTTTACTATTATATTACCAAAGTTATGAAATTAAAAATATTATTAGCAGAAGATGATGTAAATCTTGGATTTTTAATAAAAGAAATTCTTGAAAAAAACGGCTACGAAGTTGCTTTACAAAATAACGGAGCTTGTGCATGGAATTCTTTTATTAATAATTCTTTTAATTTGTGTATTTTTGATATAATGATGCCGGTAGAAGACGGTTTTACACTGGCTAAAAAAGTGAGAAAAATAAATAACAATATCCCAATAATTTTTTTAACCGCAAAATCATTGCAAGATGATAAAATAGAGGGTTTTAAATTAGGTGCAGATGATTATATAACAAAACCATTTAATACCGAAGAACTTTTATTACGTATTTCTGCTATATTAAAACGAAGCGGTTCTATTGATAATAAATCTTTAAACAACAAGATGAAATTAGGCGAATTTATTTTTGATTATAATAATAGAATTTTACAAATTAATGAAACTAAAAACAGATTGACTGTTAAAGAATCCGAATTATTGAAATTATTACTTATACATAAAAACGAAGTTATTGAAAGAAATACTTTATTAAAAATTGTTTGGAATGATAATAGTTATTTCGCCGGAAGAAGTTTGGATGTTTATATAAATAAACTACGGAAAATGTTAGTTTCAGATAGCAAAATTGAAATTATTACAATTCATGGGTTAGGGTTTAAATTAATTGAAAACTAAAAATAATTTTAATTTATTTAAACTATATTTATATTTAAATATATTAAAAAAAATGTGATGTAATTTGGAGCAGTTTAGTATCTTATACTTCTTTATTACACTAATTATCGGATTTGGATTATTTAGTGTTTCTTTTTTTGTGTTTATAAAATATAATAGAGATGTTCTATTAAAAAAGTTTTTATACTTTTATGGTTCGTTTTCAGTTCTTTCTTTGCTAAATCTATTTTCCGATTATTATAAAATTAATTTTGTTGAGAAAAATAAAGATCTCTATATATTTTTAAGGTATATTGAAAACCCTGTTTTCTTATTACTTGTTATGTACACAATGTAATTGTGTACATAACAAGTAATAAGAAAACAGGGTTTTC
>DAINPX010000005.1:0-19875 GCA_036743235.1 Melioribacteraceae bacterium | reverse complement strand
ATTGTTTATACATGAATTTGTATCTATTAATAATAAAGCGAAAAGGAATAAAATAATAGGAATAATAACCATTTTAATATTGCTATTTAATTATTCTATTAGTTCGTTTCCAAAAATTTTTACATCGGATATTACTCGCATATTTATTAAAGATATGGTTTTCATTATTGTAATATTATATAATTTTAGTTTACTGATAATAAAGTATAAAAATGAATCCATTACTGAATCAAAAGTTAAATTATTTAAATTTATAATACTTTTTGGTGTCTCACTTCCATGTATAATTTCGGATACTTTTTTTTTGGAAGAAATAGGTTTTAAACTTTTTCCGTTAATTTATATTGTTTTTGGTGCATACTTTTTAAATTATTTCTTGAGTATAAATAGAAGTTATACTATTTATAACAAAGTAGAAAATATAAAATCTGAGTTACAAAACAGATACATGTTAACCGAAAGAGAAGTTGATGTTGCGTTATTACTAATAAAAGGGGCAAGTTATAAAGAGATAGCAGAAAAATTGTATATTTCTATTAATACCGTAAAATCTCACTTGCAAAACATTTACCAAAAAACAGAAGTGTCTAATAAAATGCAATTGTTAAATAAGTTATCAAAATGATTGCATTTAATCCGTTCATACTTTTGTATTAGTACAAAAAACTAATCAAAAACATAGTTTTGGGCTATTTTTTACCAATTTTCACTTCCTTAATTTTTCACAAAAAATTAGGAAAAATTATGTGTAAAAAAAGAATAGCAGCTTTATTAAGTTTAATGGTTTTAATTTCATGTGTAAACGAACCGAAAAGTTTTATTAAATTTGATGGACCGACCATGGCAATTTCAAAACAAAACGGATTAATATATGTTGCTGACGGGTATTATAATTCTAGGATTTTGATATTTGATTCAAACGGAAATTATTTAAATTCATTCGGTTCAAAAGGTTACGACAAAGGGGAGTTTCAGAACCCTCACTCAATATTATTAGATTTTGAAGATAACCTATGGGTAGCTGATAGAGATAATGGGAGGATACAAATATTTGATAATAATAATAATTTTATTAAAGAAGTTTACGGAGAAAATTTAGGGCGACCTTGGAGTTTGGCTATCACTAAAGACGGTCTAATTTATTCGTTGGACGGAGGAGATCAAGGAGAAAACAAACATGCAGGTCTGTCAATTTTGAATATAGATGGTGAAATACTTTCATATTCCAATCTTCATGGAAATGAAATAGAAAAAATTAATTGGGGGCATTCTATTTCTGTTAATTCAAACGGAAGCAGTTGTTATATAACCGATATTAAGTTGAATTATATTTGTAAATTAGATAGAGTGCTAATAAATAATGAGAACAGAGTTGTATTCAATCCTGATTTTAATTGGATATATAAAGTTAATAAATATGTTTTAAGACCTCTGAGTATAGTAGAATGCGATAACGAGTTGTTTGTAGGTGAAGATATTCCTAAAGCTTCGATAAAAGTTTTTAACTCAACCACAGGAGAATATAAAAGAGAAATTTTACAAGGCATTTTCAAGAAACCGCATTCAATATCTATAGATAATAACAATTTCTTTTGGATTACAGACGTTGACGATAACAAAGTATATAAAGTTTCTAAAGAAGGAGAAATTATTTTAACATTGGGAGACAATAAATAATATGTTTAAAATAAAAAAATATTTAGTTTTTTTACTGTTTGTTTTATTTGTAAAAATAAAAGCACAAAATGAATTAGAGATTAAAGGAAATTTAACCTTTACTAATACTCCTACTTCGGCAAATATTTCCTCTTTTACATTCAGTCCTTTGTTAGAAATTGGGTATAAGTTAAAGAATGAGTATTACTTTGCATTAAAAATGGGAGCAACATATACAAGATTGGAAAGAATAGGGTATTCAACGGATTCCCGAACTGATTTTGCTAATCCGATTGTTACTTTTGGATATATAAATAATAAACTAAGCGGTATTAGCAATTTAGATATGCTCTTAAATATTGGAATACCTTTGGCTACTTTTCCGGGGAATATTCCACAAAATAGACTAAGCGAGTTTAATTACACTAATGCCAACAACATCTACGGTTGGAAAGAATCCTTAAGTTGGACAATGAATGTAATACCAATTTCGGTTGCATTGGCAACTAATAATAAATTATATAAAAATTTAAATTTCAATTTTGTTATTAATCCTATCTATTTTATTAGTGTGAATAGCCGACCCGATAAACAAGCAATATCGGCAAACTTGCAATTGGAATACGATTTTAACAACTATATAGTTAATTTGGGTACAAATTATTATTATTCGCTTCAATCTATTGAAAATGATGATAAAGATAGTCATTATCTATACATCGGTAATTCATTTATTATAGGAGATTATTTGTTGGGAGCGGAATTTAATTTGAATTTGGATAATAGAAAGCAAAATATAAAAAGAATTAATGAATACAATTATGGAATTTTATTAAAAATAAACAAAAAATTGAATTTGTAAAATATGTTATAGGTCTATTTATTGGGAATATTAAGAAAATCTCAAGAAATTTTATTATATTTAAAGTTTATGTAAAAATTTATTGAGATATTTTATGCACAGCTTTAAAGAAATTCCAAAAGCATACAACCCAAAAGATGTTGAAGATAAGTGGTATAAATATTGGGAAGAAAAACGATTTTTTCATTCTGAACCCGATTCTAACAAAAAACCATACACAATAGTAATTCCTCCACCAAATATTACAGGAATTTTACACCTCGGGCATGTACTTAATAACTCGATACAAGATATTTACATAAGATATAAAAGAATGTTAGGTTTTAATGCATGTTGGGTTCCCGGAACTGATCATGCATCTATTGCAACCGAAGCCAAAGTTGTTCAATATCTAAAAACTTTAGGGATCGAAAAGAAAGATATTAGTAGAGAAGAATTTTTAGAGCATTGCCGAGATTGGCAAAAAAAATATGGCGGAATAATAATCCAACAACTTAAAAAACTTGGTGTAAGTTGTGATTGGGAACGTGAACGTTTTACAATGGATGACCATTATTATGAAAAAGTGGTAGAAGCTTTTGTTTATTTATATAAAAAAGGCTATATCTTTAAAGGGCATAGAATGGTTAATTGGTGTCCGGTAACTAAATCCGCAATTTCCGATGAAGAAGTAATCTTTCAAAATGTAAATGGTAAGTTATGGCATTTTAAATATCCCGTAAAAGATAGTAACGAATTTGTTGTAGTTGCAACTACACGTCCCGAAACTATGCTTGGTGATACCGGGGTTGCAGTAAATCCGGATGACGAACGATATTCGCATTTAATAGGTAAATATGTTGTGTTACCAATAGTTGGGCGAGAAATACCAATATTTGCCGATAGTTATGTTGATAAAGAATTTGGAACAGGGGTTGTAAAAGTTACACCTGCCCATGATGTTAACGATTATGAAATGGGATTACGCCATAATCTGGAAATAGTAAATATTTTTACTCCCGAAGCTAAAACCAACGAAAACGTACCCGAAGAATTTAAACATATTGATAGATACGAAGCTCGCGAAAAAGTTGTTAAAAAGTTAGAAGAACTCAATCTGTTGGTAAAAATTGAAGACTATAATAATAAAGTTGGCTATAGTCAACGCGGAGATGTTCCTATTGAGCCGTATTTAAGTGAACAGTGGTTTATGAAAATGGATGAACTTGCAAAACCTGCTCTTGAGGTTGTAATGCAAGGTAAAGTGAAATTACATCCCGACCATTGGATTAAAACTTATGAACATTGGATGACCGGAATTAAAGATTGGTGTATTTCGAGACAATTATATTGGGGACACAGAATTCCGGTCTGGTATAATAAAACTACCGGTGAAATTTATTGTGAAACGGTTGCACCCAAAGATATTGAAAACTGGGAACAAGAATGTGATGTGTTGGATACATGGGCAAGCAGTTGGTTATGGGCACAAGATGTATTTACTACAAAAGAAGAACAGGCGTATTATTATCCAACCGACTTACTGGTAACCGGACCGGATATTATTTTCTTCTGGGTTGCCAGAATGATTATTGCAGGCATGGAATTTATGAATGATATCCCTTTCAAGGATGTATATTTTACAAGTATCATTCGTGATGATAAGGGACGCAAAATGAGTAAATCACTTGGTAATAGCCCTGACCCTCTTGATGTAATAAGTGATTATGGCGCCGATGCTTTGCGTTTTACAATTAACTATATAGCTCCGTTAGGTCAAGATGTTTTATTTAGCATAGATAAATGCGATATTGGCAGAAATTTTGCCAATAAAATATGGAACGCAGGACGTTATTTATTAATGAATGCTCAAAATACTGATATAAATGACGATTTGATGCAAAAACATATGGATTTTTCAGATAAATGGATATTATCTAAATTACAAAGAACAATTAAAGACGTAAATAATGCTTTAGATAAATTTGAAATAAATAATGCTTCAAAAATTATTTATTCGTTTATATGGAATGACTTTTGCGATTGGTTTATCGAAATATCTAAACCGCGATTATACTCCAAAGATAAAGAAGTTGCAAGTGCAGTATTAACACGAGCATTATGGATTTATGAAGAGATGTTAAAACTTGTTCATCCTTTTATGCCTTTTATTTCGGAAGAGTTATGGCAATCGGTAAAAGAACGTAAAGACGGTGAGAGTATTTCTATAGAAACTTATCCAAAATTTAACGAATCGTTAATTGACGAAAATGCCGAAAACGAAATAGATTTATTGCAAAGCATAGTTACCGCTATAAGAAATATACGTGGCGAAATGAATTTACCAATAACCAAACCGATTAATGTAATTTTGAAAATTGATTCGATTTCGGAAGATTTGGTTAATTCGATTAAATCTTTGGCAAGAGTTGAAAGTTTACTTGCCGATAAAAATGCCGAAAAACCAAAAGCTGCTGCAAGTTCGGTAGTTAAAGGATGCGATATTTTTATTCCGATGGAAGGGTTAATTGATTTAGAAGTTGAAAAACAAAGAATTGAAAAAGAAATTAATAGATTGCGAGGCTTGTTGCAAGGTGTAAATAAAAAACTAAGTAATCCTAACTTTGTAGATAAAGCGCCTGTTGATGTAGTGGAAAATGAAAAAAATAAGAAAGCGGATTGGGAAAAAGCTATAGAAAAGTTACAAGAAATAGCAAAAGAGTTAAATTAATGTGATATAAATCACACGCTAAAATTTTTTTCTGTATTTTTAATAAATATTTTGGGATATTTAATAACTTAACTTTTAAGGTATTAAATGTCCCTTTTTAATTTATTTTATAATTTTAATGAAAAACGTTTAAGGGGCTATATCCGTGTAGTTATTGTTAGTTTGTTAATCCTTTTCTCGTATTCTATTTCATCTAAAATAGCAAATTTAATTTCCGATGACTTTTGGTTTACTGTAGTAGATGAGTTAATTTCTTGCATTTTAGTGTGTCTTGTTATATTTGCCGCCTCCAAGTATTTGGATAAAAGAGATTTTAAAAGAACATTATTTAATATAAATAGCTTGTGGTATAAACAATTGGTAATAGGAGCTGTTTTAGGTTTTGTTCTTATTGCAATAAATTTTTTAATCTTTTTTATGTTTTTTAACGTTTATATAAATTTTGGTGTTAAAGATACCAATGTTATTACCTTTATTATTAAGGTAATTGTTAGATTAATAGGTTTTTTTGCAGTCGCTTTAAATGAAGAATTTTATGTAAGAGGTTATTTGCTTACAAATTTTTCGGAAGTTATATACAACAAAAACCAAAAACCAAATTTTTCAATATACTGGGGATTAATAATAACTTCGTGTTTGTTTGGTATTTTGCATTATTTTAACTATAATGCAACTATTGTAAGTTCAATAAATTTAGCGTTTATCGGTTTGTTATACGGTTATGCTTATGTTGTTACCGGATCACTTGCATTGCCAATAGGACTACATTTAGCATGGAATTTTTCGCAAGCCCAAATATTTGGCTTAAATGTAAGCGGATTTTCTCCTATGGTATCGTTATTGGATACAAAATACTTGAGTGATAAAATTATTGGCGGAGGAGATTTTGGACCTGAGGGAGGTCTTATTATTCTTATTTCGGTAATTATAGGATTATTTTGGATTTATAAATTTTCTATAGTAAATAAATCACAAAAAATTAATAACTTTGCAAATATTAAATCGTCAATTATTAATTTTTATCTTTAACTTTTATACTCATAATTTATGAAACATGGTGAAAGGAAAAAGCAAATATTGCTTATTTCGTTAGAGCTTTTTGCTAAACAAGGATATACCGAAACATCAATACGTGAAATTGCCGCAAAGGCAAATATTCGTGAAAGTGCAATATACAATCATTTCAATTCTAAAAAAGAAATTATGAAAGAATTGATTGATGCTTATAAATCCGGTTCAGTTGGGGTTAAGATATTTACGGATGATTTGTTAGACGAAATTGCCAATCCTAAAAACTTTTTAAAAAGTTATACATTTAAACTTTTAGATTATTGGCAAATAAAAGAAGATTCGGAATTTTTTAAAATAATAGTTACGGAACAGGCAAAAAATGCAGGTGATTTCCCTGTATCATTAAATCAGTTATTGGAAGATACAAAACGGATTTGGACTTTTATATTTTCGGAATTTCAAAAAAACGAACTTATCCGAAAATTTGACCCTTCACTTGCCGCAGATATTTTTGTGTCTTATATCTACATGATAAGAATTGAGTTTTTAATGACTTATGAAAAAAGAAATGTTTTACTTGCAGTAACAAAAATTGATGAATTTATTGATTATTTTTGGCTTACAATTAAAGCGGAGTAAATTATGTTAAAAGAAATAAATACTATCCCTATTTTACCCGAATTGATTTCGACTCATAACGTAATACGTCCCTTTATTCATAAAACACCCGTTCTATCATCGTTATCAATAACCGAGCAAATTGGATGTAAAGTTTATTTTAAATGCGAAAATATGCAAAAAATTGGGGCATTTAAATTTAGAGGTGCAACTAACTCTTTATTAACTTTAACGTTTGAAGAAAAACAATATGGTGTTGCTACTCATTCTTCAGGTAATCATGCTGCAGCTCTATCGTTGGCTGCCAAATTGCGTGGGGTTAAATCTTACATTGTTATGCCACATACCGCCCCGGAAATAAAGAAAAATGCAGTAAAAAATTATGGCGGTGAAATAATTTTTTGTGAACCAAATTTAGCTTCACGCGAAGAAACTTTACGCCAAGTAATTAGCAAAACCGGAGCAGTTGAAGTTCATCCTTATAATAATTATACGGTTATTGCAGGGCAAAGTACAGCCGCAAAGGAATTAATTGAAGAAACAGATTTTTTGGATTATGTTTTAACTCCCGTTGGAGGCGGAGGATTATTAAGCGGCACTTCTTTGGCTTGTAAATACTTTTCGTCTAAAACAAAAGTAATAGGCTGTGAACCCAAAGGTGCCGATGATGCTGCTCGTTCCTTTAAAGACGGTGTAATTTACCCCTCTATTGAACCTAAAACAATTGCGGACGGATTGCTTACTTCTTTAGGAGCCAAACCATTTGAAATTATTAAACAAAACGTTTTTGATATTTATACGGTTAGTGAAGAAAATATTATTAATGCAATGCGTTTAATTTTTGAACGATTAAAAATTGTTGTAGAGCCTTCTGCCGCTGTTCCTTTAGCAGTACTGCTTGAGCATAATGAAAAATTTATGGGTAAAACTGTTGGCATAATTTTATCCGGAGGTAATGTTGATTTAAATAAATTGCCGTTTAAGTGATGTTTAGTGCTAAGTGTTAAATGATTTTTAGGTTTGATTTCTTGGCTCTTAATTAAAAACAATCTTGAATTATTTTTGAACCAAGAATTGCAGGGTAAAAAAAACGGAAGGGTAGGAAACTAACCTTTGAAATGAGGTGGTTTTCTTTCTTTTCTACTATAAATCTTGTTTCTTAAGTAATCTTAAGTGTTAAGCGAGGTGTATTTTATGTTCAGGGTTGCATAAAAACACAAATAGTAAATTATTAATATAGAATTAAAATCACTATCGGTAATTATAGGTTTAGCAATTAATTACTGTTTGTGAATAACAAAAAAGGTATCCTACTAAATTAAATATATAGGATACCTTTAAAATTCAATAATAAAACTTATGCAGCTTTAATAATATCAATAAACGAAACTGCTTTAAGGCATGCACCACCAACTAAAGCACCGTCTATATCTGCTTGAGCCAATAACTCTTTTGCGTTTTCCGGTTTTACACTGCCCCCGTACTGAATTACAGTATTATTGGCTATATCGTTGCCGTACAACTCTACAAGTAAGTTCCTAATAAATTTATGAACTTCTTGGGCTTGGTCAGGAGTTGCAGTTTTTCCTGTTCCTATTGCCCAAACTGGTTCGTAAGCAATAACTACGTTCTTAAATTCTTCGGCAGTAACGCTGTTTAAACCGGCTTTTACTTGAACTTCAATTACTTTTTCAGTTCTGTTTTCTTCGCGTTCTTGTAAAGTTTCGCCAATACAAAAAATAGGTTTTAATCCTTTAGCAATAGCTTTTTTAACTTTTTTGTTAATTAACTCGTCAGTTTCTTTGAATATTGTTCTCCTTTCAGAATGTCCTAAAATTACATATTCGCAACCAACACTTAATAACATATCTGCCGAAATTTCTCCGGTATATGCACCGCTTTCTTCAAAGTACATATTTTGCGAGCCAATTGCAATTGGTGAATCTTTAGTTAAAGTACTGGCAGTTTCCAACGAGGTAAACGGCGGACAAATAACAACTTCACAATTAGTATCTATATTGGCTAATTCTTGTTTAATTTCAGAAATCAAAGTTATACTTTGGTTTAAGTTATTAAACATTTTCCAGTTACCGGCAACAATTTTCTTTCTCATCTTTTTACCTAATTAATATTTAAAAATATTCTATTGTTTTATGGGAATAATAAAAGAACTGCGTTAAATATTTACTTGTTCAACTCTTCTTATTCCGGGTATTTCTTTCAGTAGTGCTCTTTCTACACCTGCGCGTAAAGTCATTTGGCTCATAGGACAGCCTACACAGGCTCCGGTTAATTTAACTTCAACAATTCCGTCTTCAGTTACTCTTACAAGTTCAACGTCTCCGCCGTCTGCTTGTAAAAACGGGCGAATTTTTTTTAAGGCTTCTTCAACCTTTTCATAAAAAACGCTGCTCATACTAATTCCTAATTATTTTTTAGTTTTCTATTATTATATCTATTTTATCGTTTTCTAAATTTTCGCTAACTTTTGTAACTTCTTTCATTAAATTTTTTGCAATATTTGTAAATTGCAAAGCTTCGGCACATTTAGGGTTAGAAACAACAATCGGAGAACCGATATCTCCGCCTATTCTAATATCTGGGTTAATCGGAATTCCGCCTAAAAACGGAGTTTTTAAATCATCGGCAAGCTTCTCACCGCCGCCATTTCCAAAAATATCGTATCTTTTGCCTGTATCGGGGGCAATAAAATAACTCATGTTTTCTATTATACCAAATACGGGCACATTAACTCTTTCAAACATTTTTAATCCTTTTTTTGCATCAATTAACGATACATCTTGAGGTGTTGTAACAATAACCGCACCAGTTAAAGGGATTGTTTGAACTAAAGTTAATTGAATATCACCGGTTCCCGGAGGTAAGTCGTAAATTAAATAATCTAATTCACCCCATTCAACATCACTCATAAACTGTTTAACCGCTCCGCTTGCCATTGGTCCACGCCAAATAATTGGGTCGTTATCGTTTATAAAAAAGCCGATTGATATTAATTTAACTCCATAGTTTTCTATTGGGAGCATTTTATTTGTTAAAGGATCAGCATTTATTTGCGGTTTATTGGTTAGCCCAAACATTAAAGGAATACTTGGACCATAAATGTCTGCATCAATTAATCCTACTTTTGCTCCTTCATTAGCCAAAGCTACTGCCAAGTTAACAGCTACTGTACTTTTACCAACACCACCTTTTCCGCTTGCAACAGCAATAGTATATTTTACTCCGGGCATTAAATCATCATTTAACCCTTTCTTTTGTGATTTAGAATTAGTGCCAAAATCTATAATAATTTCTTTTGCATCCGGTTCTTCTTCTTTTATTGCACTAATACAATCATTCTCAACCTTATTATAATTAATATCGGAAGGCAAATTTAGTTTTACAATAACCGAATAACCATCAATCTTAATATCTTTAACTGCATTTAACGAAACTAAATCCTTACCCGAATTACTTTCAATAACTTTACTAAGTGCGTCAATAACGCCAACTTTATTGATATTAGACATCATTACTCCGTTTTATTTAATCTTTAAATTTACAAAAAAATCATTTTAAATGATAATTAAAAAACAGTACATTTTTAATAAAGGTTCGATTGGAATTAATAAAAGAAGCGGAGCACTTTTGGTTACTCCGCTATCTGCAAGTAGTTTTGGAAAAAATATTTTTTTATTGAAGATTTAATATAATATTTTTGTTATTTAAAAGAAATTATAAAAATAATAATTACTTGTAATAAATAAAGAAAATAATACTTGTGGGATACATGTAATAACTATTTAATATTTTAGAATAAATAAACGGAATAATTTATTGTTGGTTTTACAATAGTTTTTACAAAACAATTTATCGGATAAGCGTAACTAATACTATTTAAGTATCATAAGTTTTTTTGCAATCGAATAATTTTGTGTTATTAACCTATAAATGTAAATTCCGCTTGGCAAACCGGCTGCATCTAAATTTATTGTATATATACCGCCTGCTTTCCTTTCGCTAACTAAAGTCTTTACTTCTTTACCAAGTAGATCGTATAATTTAATTAAAACATCGGTTTCGTAAGGTATCTGATATTTAATTTTTGTACTCGGGTTAAAAGGATTGGGATAGTTTTGGCTTAAATAATAATCTGTAATATTTTGGCTGGTTTCGGTAATTGTTGAAATTTGCACTCCGTCTTCATTATAAAAAAGAAGTCCAAACGCTTTATGAGTCCCAAAATTTTCAATTCCAAATATTTTGTTATTATTGCTATCAACAAATCCGTTTACAAAATAATTGCCGGGAATGTTAAAATTTGTACTGTCAAAAACAGACCATTGTATTTGATTATACATAAATAACCCGTTTGAAGTGCCAACATAAATATTGTTTTGTTTATCTGCTTTAATGGAATTATAAGCAAAAAAAGTAAAAGTGTGGTCGGAATGGAATAATTCCGTCAGTATAAAATTAGCATTATTCTCTTTCGCAATGTAATGTTTCCCTTCTTGTGTTTGTACGGTTACATATTTCAATTGATTTATGTCTTCGGTAATGCCCATTATATAACAACGTTTACCATCTAAAAAGTTACTTATTTTTTGCTGCCAACTAATACCATCAAACATATATAAGCCATAATAATCTGTTCCTATCCATATGTTATTTTGTTTATCAATGAAAATAAAATTAAAATCTTCAATTCCGTTAAAAGAATTTTGATAATTAAAACTTTTCCAAATACCGTTTTTATAAACATATATTCCATAATTAGGAATACCGATATAATAGGTGTTATTACTATCAACTGTTACTTTAAAAACATTATTATCCGGTAAGGGGGAATTGTCTTTATTATAAATTTGATAATTATCCCCTTGCCCATATATTAAACCCAATGAAGTAGCTATTAGTAAGTTATTGTTTTTATCAAATGCCACATCATTTACTATGTCTTCTAACAATAAACTATTTATTGAATCAATTTTGGTAAATACACCGCTATTAAACTTATGAAGATAACCCGAAGCAATTTTTGCTCCGTTTTCAAACTCTGAAGAAGTAACAATATAATAATTTTTACAATTATCTTGTTTTACCGATATAATTTTATTAGAAGAAAGATCGGAATTTGCTTTATTAAATAAAACATATTGCTGTGATTTAATACTATTTACAAAAACAAAAAAAAATAGTAAGAAAGTATATCTCATCTATCCCTCTTAAGATTGATAAATAATTATTAAGAATAAAATAGTAAAAATAAAACTATTAAACAAGGTAAAAATGAAGCTAATTATTAATCAAAAAGATAATTTCATTAGTTAAATCGAAAACAAATTTTAACAAATATTTTTTATATTGCTTAAAAATAATTTTGTATTTATTAAAAAATATACTAAAATATAAATTAAAATTTTCGATAATAATAATTAAATAATAACTTCGGATACATTATGAAACTTAACACCGACATTAATATATTGCTGGTAGAAGACGCAGGTGTAATGCGCAAAATGGAGAGAAAAACGTTAAATAGTTTGGGTTATAATAATATAATTGAAGCCGAAGACGGAAATTTAGCAATTGAGATACTAAATAAAAGAAAAGATATTAGTTTAATTATAAGTGATTGGAATATGCCCAACAAAGATGGTTATGAATTGTTACTATGGGTGCGTGCTAATTCCGATACTAAACAAATACCGTTTTTAATGGCAACGGGGCGAGGGGAAAAAAAGGAGGCAGCTAAAGCTGCAGAGGCGGGGGTAAGCAGTTTTATTTCTAAACCGTTTAATGCTGCCGAACTAGGGGTAAAAATAAACGAGGCTTTTGGTATTGCCGAAGAAACCCCTAAAATAGATAAAACCGAACTTGCAAAAGATAAAGTTGTTAATGGAAAAGTAAAATTTAAAATTGCTCATATTCAAATAACCGACCATTTGGTTTTGGGTGTGTTAAAACATATGATTCAAAAAGGGGAGTGGGTGCCAAAACATTTTGAACTTGAGACGGCTTGTTTAAGCAGCTGGAACCCGGTTGCAAAGGCTTTGGAAGAAGGAACTGTTGATGGTGCTTGTGTGTTGGCACCTATTGCTATGGATTTATTTAGTTATGGTGTTCCAATAAAACTAATTTTATTTGCACATAAAAACGGCTCTATTTTTGTAAGAAATAAAAGCGGAGAAAGCGGAGATGCAAGTGTTGAATTTTATAAAGGAAAATCATTTTATATTCCCCATACAATGTCAATCCATAACATGCTTGCACACATGTTTTTTACAGGAATTGGATTAAAACCGGGTATTGTTGGTAAAGATGACGTTGATGTAGCTTTTGAAGTTGCTCCTCCTATAAAAATGCCTGAATTTATTAACGGTAATCCTAATGCCGCAGGCTATTTGGTTGCCGAACCGATAGGTACAAAAGCTATTGCCGGCGGAATTGCAGAACAGCAGTTTTTATCCAGCGAAATTTGGGAAAACCACCCATGTTGTATTGTTACTTTCCAACAAGAAGTTATTGATAAATATAATGATGCAGTAACTGAATTTGCCCAGTTATTAGTTAAAGCAGGAAAACTTATTTCTGAAAAACCGGGACTGGCAGCTGAAATTGCAGTAAACTTTTTAGACCCGGATAAATCTTTGGGTCTTAAAACTGCATTGCTTAAAAATGTTTTGACAGACCCGTTAGGTATTACAACAGATGATTTATACCCTAATATAGAAGATTTGGAAAAAATTCAAAACTATATGCACGATATTATGGGGGTTGGTAATAAAATTAACGTAAAGGAATTTGTGGATTTGCGATTTGCTCAAGCTGCTTATGGTAACGATACCTCAACTCAAAAAAAATCCATTTTACATAACGATAAAGATACTGTATTTAAAATATTGAACAAAAATATTGAACGTGCAAAAGATAATGCTGCCAAAGCATTATTAAATAAAGAAGGCAAATATTTAATGTTTAATTTAGGCGACCAAGTATTTGGCGTGGAAATTCTTAAAATTATTGAAATTAGCCGATTAAGCAATATAAGAAGTGTACCAAAAGCACCCGAATATGTTAAAGGAATAATGAATTTTAGAGGAAATTTAATTCCCGTTATTGACCCACGAATAATATTAAACTTAAATAGTTTTGATTATTCCGAAAAAAATTACATTATTATTTTGGAATTAAATACAATTAAAGGTGTTTTACGTTTTGGAATTGTTGTTGATTATGTTACCGAAATTATTGAAATAAAAGCAAAAGATATTGAAGAACCCCCAGCATTTGTTTTAAGCGGCGGCAATAAATATATCTCGGCATTGGTAAAACAGAATGATGTTGTAAAGGTTTTACTTGATGCAGATAAAATTTTAACCGAAAATATGCGAGATTATTTGGCTAAGGCAATATAATTATTAAAAAAATACCCTCTGCCTTTAACAACGGCAGAGGGTAATAAAAATTGGGTATTTCAATTTATTTATTCTGTTATTATTTTATTAAATTCATCTTCTTTACAGAATAAAATTCACCGCTTTTAATTTCATAAAAATAAGTTCCGCTGGATAGGTCTTCGGCATTAAAATCAACTGAATAGTTCCCTGCTTCTTTTACCTCGTTAACTAATGTGGCAACTATTTTGCCTAAAACGTCATAAACTTTTAACGTAACTAAATTTTTATTTGGTACAGTAAATTTAATGGTAGTATTAGGGTTAAACGGATTGGGATAATTTTGTAACAATTCGTATTTTAATACTCCGGTAAAATTAACTTTAATAGGATTAATTATTTTTTTTGTACCGTCAAAATCAATTTGTATTAAGCGATAATAATTATTGCCGTAAAAAACGTCTTTATCAACAAAATTATATGTAGTAGGATCGGTTGAAGTACCGGCTCCGTTAATAAATCCTATTTTAACCCATTCGCGTTCGTTAGTAGATTTTTGGACTTCAAAACCTAAATTGTTCAGTTCGGTTGCGGTATTCCAATTTAAAATAACATTCCCATCGCTAATATTAGCCGTAAATGAAGTTAACTCAACAGGAATAATTGCATAACTGTAAATACCTATATCGTCCAAATACCAACCGTCTTTGTTAATAGAACCGTCAGATTTTAACTCAAAACGTAATTTTATTTGATTTGATGAGTAAGGGGCTAAATTTATTAATTCATTAACCCAATTTGTAATTACTCCGTCATAAATAGGACTTCCTGAAGGTACTTGTGTTCCTTTTCCGCTACCTGCTTTTGTATAGTCCCCTGCTAAGTTTGTCCAACTAGTTCCGTTATTTGTTGAAATTTGAATCTTGCCGCAATCCCATTCCGATTCAATATCAAATTTAGTCCAAAAAGATAAAATAGGAGCATTTAAAGATGTTAAATTAATATTGTTTTTAGTTGTTAATGTAACTGTTGCATTATTTGCATAACTTCCGGTTTTGCTATCGGTATAAGAGATAGGTGATGAATAAAATATACTTGATGTTGCTTCCCACTTAGGAGTAGTAGGGGATGCTGAAATATCCCATAATACCGTAGGGTCATTGTTATCATCTAAAAATGCGTATTGAGGCGTTCCTATAACTATTGTTAGTGTATCACCGGACATAATTGTACCGTTTGTTAAAGTTTGAACTAAAAACTTAACTTTTTCTCCCGGTGTAAAATTGCCGTTTATATCAAATTTAAAAGGTTGAGGCATATTTACAGTTTGTCTTGCATCAATATTGCCTAAAACAACTTCGTTATTATCAATAGCTATTCCGTTAGTAAGTGTAACAAGTTTTGCGGTAATATTATTTGCATTAGATAAACCTTTATTGGTAAAAGTAATGTTTAATTCAATATCCTGATCACCCGGGTTAAAATACTGCTGATTAAAAACAGTATTTTTAACGGTAACATATTCACCTGCCACCCATGTTATATATAAATTGGGTCTTAAATTTTCTTGGGCAATAGGAAAAATTCTATTCTGAGGAGGCCAAAAATCATCGTTAGAGCTTCCGCATTCAGGCGTAAATGAAATAATTTTCGGTTTTTCCTGTTGTTCTCCATACATCCAATCGTCTGTACAACCGTTTACGGTATATAATAACTGGGGTGGTTGCCCCCATTCGTATCCGTTAAAACGAGTAATATCAATTGCATATTCTTCAAATAAGGATGCATCCGGTGTGGGAATATTTTCATAACTCCATGAATATAATAAATAATTACTGTAAGTATGATAATTTAAAGCTGTTTTAATAGTTCTACTATTAACAAATTGTTTAAAAGCTTGGTTTTCAGGTTCACTAAAAGCAGCCGACCCCCTGTAGGTTTCATCAGAAGGAGAACCGGACGAACCGGAGTTATCATAACCCCATTTGTAACCAAAGTTTCTATTTAAATCTACACCAACAGAACCACCGTTGTTGCGTCTGTTCTTTCTCCACATACCTCCGCCGTTCGGATTAGTAGTTCTATTATATTCGTATCCATCTACGTTATATAAAGGGATAAAAAATATTTCACGGTTATTTACTAAATATGTAACTTCTGGATTAGTACCGTAATTTTCTAATAAATAATACATATAATACATAACAGCCATCATAGCGGCAGGCTCGCGGCAATGGATTAATGAGTTATAAAGAACTTCGGGTTCATCTTCGTCAATATCGGGGTTATCGCTAATTTTTACTGCATATATCGGGCGGTTTTCTATGGATTGACCGATAGAATATTTTGAAGTAATTAAATTAGGGAATGCCAACTTCATACTATCAAGTTTATTATAAATTTCTGTCATAGTATAATAGCCGCCCATACTTCCAAATCCAAAACCTTCTACCCCGTAATTTGCTTTACTGGTCCTTACAAAATCTAATTTTTCGCTATTGGTAAGTTTCGGTAAACTTTCGTAATATTTATACCAATCTGTAATTATTACTTCGTACTTAACACCTTCTAAATTTAATCTGTTAATTTCGTTATCGCTTAAAAACACTGAAATAGTTTTATCTTTATTAAAAAAAGCATCGCTTAAATCAATTCCGCATTTTGCAAGTTTTTCAAAATCACTTTTATCGGAATAAGGTATTTTAATTTTTTTGTAATTCTCGGCAAATGTTACAATTGAACAAATAATAAAAAACAGTATGAATATTTTTTTCATAAAAAATCCTCTTGTTGTTAAAGTTAATATTTTATAAATGTAATTTAACGGTATTTGTATTTAAACAAAAATTATTTTTTACCTAAACATAAAAAATTAGCAGTTGCTTAAGTAATTATTTTTTAATATTTTACTTTTTTACTTAAGTATTATATTTATTTAATTTACGAGACAGTTTATGACTTTAAACAATACCCAACTATATAAAATATTGTTTGTTGAAGATGTAAACGATGATGTTAAATTAGCAGAAAGATTTCTTAAAACCGAGGGTATAAATTTTATATCTAAACGTGTTGATACAGAAAACGAATTATTGGAAGCGTTAAATACTTTTTTGCCCGATATTATTATTACAGATTACTCAATGCCCGGTTATGACGGTCTTAAAGTAATTAGAACCGTCAAAAAACTTTCCCCTGCAATCCCAATTGTTGTTTTTACCGGTTCTATTAACGAAGAAACTGCTGTAACTTGTATGAAAGAAGGGGCAGTAGATTATATTTTAAAAGAAAGTCTTCTCCGGTTACCTTTTGCAGTTAAAGAAGCTTTGGCAACAAAAGAACATAAATTTAGACTACACGAAACCAAAGGACTACTTGCAAGAAGCGAAGAACAGTTTAAAAAAATTATTGAAGAGGCACCCGTTGCAACTTTGATAATGCAAGACAATAAATACATTTTTGGAAATAAAGTTGCCCTAAAAATGTTGGGTGTAAACACAATAAATCAATTACAAGGTTTAAATGTTATTGATACTATTGCCCCAGAGTATAGGCAAATAATTAAAAATCGAATTGCTAACATTGAAGATATTAAAACAAATGATTTAATATCTATAGAAGTTGTTAAACCGGACGGAACAAGAGTAGAAACGGAAACTATATCAACGCCTATTATTTATGACGGAAAAGCTGCAGCATTAATAATGGCAATAGATATAACCGAACAAAAGAAATCCACATTTAAAATAAATACTTTAACACAAGAACTTGAAGATAGAAACAAAATAAATCAAACCTTTTTACTTTCGCAAGAAAATGATTTATATTTTAATTTAATAGACTTAATTGCAACGCATTTTAATTGTACCGGCGGTATTATTGGGTATTTAAATAAAAACGAAGATTTAATTATTTGCGGAAATATTTATAATAAGATTAGGGTTAATAAATCCGGTAACATAATTATTTCTAAAAACAGATGGTTCGGTTTATTGGAAGAAACGTTAATTAATAAAAAAGGCAGTTTTACAAATAACCGGATTGTAATATCGGATTCTCATATCGAATTAAATAATGCGGTTTCTACACCTATTATATTTCAGAATAAACTATTGGGTATTATTATATTAGGTAATAATATAAATGATTTTGTAATACAAGATTTAGAAAAATTAGAAAAAATTTCCAATTATATTTCCCCTATTTTATCGGCAAAACTCGAAAAACAGTTTAATGAAGAAAGCAATAAACTTACTAAAGAAATTTTATACTTAACCGAAGAGAGATTACGTTTTGCACTTGAATCTACAACTGACGGAATTTGGGACTTAAATTATCCTAATAACAGCATGTATTGGGCACCTAATACTTATAAAATGTTAGACTATCAACCTGATGAGTTTAGCGTTAATATTAAGAAATATTTAGAATTGGTTCACCCGGATGAAAGAGATACTGTTTGGAATAATTTACTAAAACAAATTAACGAAAATGATAAAAGTTTTACCATAGAATTTAGGATGCGTAAAAAAGACGGTTCATATAAGTGGATTCTTTCCAGAGGAAAGGCAGTTCAGTTTACTAAAACAGGTGAAATTTTAAGAATTGTAGGTACTCATGTCGATTTAACCGAATTAAAAGATAAACAGAGACTTATTAAATTTCAGACAGAAATATTAGACCAAATTAAAGACCTCGTTTCCGTTACGGATTTGAACGGAAATATTGTTTATGTTAATAAAGCAGAAATTGATACATTAGGGTATTCCGAAAGTGAATTTTTAAGTAACAATATAAAGATGTTTGGTGAAGATATAAGTTTAGGAGCTACTCAAAACGAAATTCTTGAAACAACTCTTAAAAACGAAACTTGGAACGGTGAAGTTGCAAACTATACCAAAAACGGTAAAAAAATATTATTGCATTGCAGAACTTGGTTAATTAAAAACGATTTGGACGAGCCGTATGCTATTGTAGGTATTTCAACCGATATTACAAATAGACAAGAAATATTTGATAGAATAATGCAAAGTGAAGAAAAGTTTTATAAAGCTTTTCATAACAACTCGGTGGGAATGATAATTTGCAGCTGTGAAGGAAATTTGCTTGAAATAAACGAAGCTTTTTATAAATTGACCGATTATACAGATGAAGAAATTCTAAATAATAATATTAAACTATTAAATATTTTTGATGAAGATACTCTAACTTTGCTTTTTAATTCTTCTTCAAATGACGGTCATAGATTAAAAGATGTTGAAATACCTATTAAAACAAAATACGGGATATTGAAGCAGGTATCACTTAGTCACGAAACTATTTTTTTTAATAACTCCAATAGTTATATATTTTCGCTTCGCGATATTACTTTACGCAAAGAAACGGAGGCAGCATTAGTAAAAAGTGAAAAATTATTCCGCTCTATTTGGGAAAGTAGCAAAGACGGAATGCGTTTAACAGATAGCGAAGGCATTACAGTAAAAGTTAACAATGCTTTTTGTAGGATTGTCGGTAAATCGAAAGCGGAACTTGAAGGATTTCCCTTGTCCGTAATCTACTCCGAAGAACAGGAAGCGAGAGTAATCAGTTCGTATAAAAATAATTTACGAAAAAGGAAA
>DAINPX010000004.1:0-29741 GCA_036743235.1 Melioribacteraceae bacterium | reverse complement strand
TGTTTTTATTCTTAAGTTTCAAAAAACCCTTTCGTTTGAAAGGGTTTTTTATTTTAAATAAAAATCGGATTTTTATTTTTATTTTTAAAAATTATGATGTTTTCGTAAATTATTTATTATTGTACTATTAATTTTTAAATAAAAAATACGATAATAGAAATAGAAAATTTTTCGTTATCTAAATCAACGCTTCCCAATTTAATTACACGGAGGTAATACAATGGGATTTAAAGTAAATACCAATATCGATTCGCTAAATGCTTATTACAATTTAGCAAAGGTAAATAACGATTTAACTAAATCGCAACTAAGAATAGCTAGCGGCTCAAAACTTCAACACGTATCTGACGATACCAGCGGTTTTAACGTTGGTAACTCGTTAAAAGGCAAAGTAAAAATAATGGAAGGTGCACAAGGCAACATTTCGGCTGCAAAAGATTTATTATCAACCGCAGAAAGTAATTTACTTGGTATTAACGATCTTTTGACAAAAATTGAAGGTAAGCTTTCCGATTCAACAAACCCAACAGCAGACCCAACAGCAATTGGAGACGATATTAAAGCTCTTGCTCAGGAAATTGACTCGAAACTAAAATCAACTAAATTCAACAATACTCAATTATTATATTCTACAGCAGGAAAAGGATTTGTTTTCCAAGTCGGAGAAGCTAGTGATACATTAAAATTAGATTTTGCTTCTTCTTTGGCTTGTACGAATAATGGTGGTTACGATATTTATTTTTCAGGCGGACTAACTAGTTTCATTAACATCTCCACAAGCTATTTAACTTCAACTTCAGGTGGTGAAGGCGGTTTAACCAGCTTAAGAAGCGGATTGGCTTCAATGAAAGCTCAGCTTAGCACTGCACTTGGCAAAATAGGTAATTTTACTCAACGATTAGAAATTAAAGAAGAGACCTTAAACACCTCTATTGCAAATGCTAAATCAAGCATAAGCAGAATTTATGATACCGATATGGCTTGGGAACAATTAAATGCCATGCGAGGAACAATTTTGCAACAATCGGCAACTTCTATGTTTGCACAATTAAATATGGCTCCTCAGCAAGTTCTTCAGTTATTCGGTTAATAGTGTTTTTATTTTTAAGTTTCAAAAACCCTTTCGTTTGAAAGGGTTTTTTATTTTAGAATATAATTTTTATATCAATTATTAGTATGTCCAACACTTTTTTTACTGTCGGCTCTGTCAACTGTTTTAACTCTCCTTTTTGCAATTTTTTAAACTATTCTTTTAAACTAATGCTTCAAGCTAAGTATATCTTTGTTTCGAGAGTGTTTATCTTATCAAATGCATTAGTTCCAATATTACCTACCAAGAAAACTGTTACTCCCATCTCTAATAATTTGGTTAAATTTTCGTGTTCTTCATTTTCACCTTCGTTTATAAAAGCTTCAATTTTATTTGTTTATTAATCATACAATAAATAGTGTGGAGCATGCCCAAATCTTTTAGAAACTTTACTATCAAGTGTTTTTCCGTCTGCTCCAATAATAATTCTTATTTTTCACCTATTTTTTTTAATAATTACAATTTGAGACGTAACAGGTTCATTTTCTGTTTTATTAACAACAACATAGTTTTTATTATTAATTAGACCTATAATTCCGCCATGTTCTTTAAAACTTAAATAATTTTTATAGTGATCCTTTCCTGCCAAAAATTCAACTATTTCGTTTAAATACTTCCAAATTCCTTTTTCTTGAGGCACTAAATAATCACCAATTATTATAGTATCCGCAATATTAAAAATTTCTTCAATTAGCTTTTTTCTTTCTTCTAAATTTACTTCATGAATTACATAAGTAAGTAATGCTTAATCAAAATGCATTTTGTTCTTTATTATTTGATTCACATCGGTATTTAAAAATGAAATTTTAATGTTTGGGTTTAATTGTAAATTCTTATTGGCTTGTTTAATATTTTTTTCAGATAAATCAATACCAACAACTTTTGAAGATTTATCCGCAATACTGTAAGAAAACCTTCCCGTTCCGCAGCCAACATCAATAATTAAACTATTCGGTTTTATTAAATCTTTTATAATACCAAACATTCTATCTTGATTGGGGGCAATAAACTTATCGTAAAACCAACCATCATACCAATGGTTTTTATTTTTGAACATAGTTATTTATTAATTATTTATAATATTAATAAGATACTTTAATAATAAAAAAGGTTCAAATAAAGTTAAACCTATTGTAATTTACTATGGGGAAAGTATAAGTTTTTTGAATTAGGAACTAATAGTATTTAGAAGAAATGTGATATTCCTAATTATTTAAATCCGTATTTTTTTATATGTTTATAGGCTAAGTACCCTACTGCACCCATTTGCACACTTCCTAAAATAGTACGCCAGATAGCATACTTTTGTTCCTGCATATATTGGTTATATAACGGATTAAGTAAATTTCCACTTTTAAATTCAAATCCGTTATTTTCTTCCAAATTAACAGTTAACGTTTTACTTTTCATTTTAAGTAAATTCAAATCAGATAAAACAAACTTATTTACGTCAATCAATTCGTATTTTACTTCGTTCAACGAAAACGAATTTACCTTTATTTCAAATTTAGAAGTATCAGCAATTGTCGGATTTTTAACTTCTTGAGCAAACAAAAATTGTCCGCTACATATTAGCAAAAATAATGTAAAATATCTCATCGTAATCAATTTTTTATATCGGAATTTTATAAAAAAACAATTCAAAATTCAACAAAAAAAATAATCGTACTATTTTTTTACCCCATTTTTAATTAATTCTTCGTAATATTTTTTAATTAATTCCTCGTAATCTTTGGTATATCCTTCCTTTTCGGCTTTATTTAATTCATAATATAATAAATCGCTATCGTCATCGTTTTTCCCGTTATCTTCTTTAGGGTTTTGATTTTTATTTTTTCCTGAATTGGCTTCCCTTTCTTTCTCAAAATCACGGTCATTTATTGACCTTTGAGCATCCAACAATCTACTTAAAATTTTATCTTGCTTTTTTACAATATTTTCATCAATATCCTTTTGAGTTCTCATGTTGCTAATTATTTCGTTCATATCATTTAATATTTTTTCGGTACTTGCAGCAAGTTTTTTAGATTGTCCGGTTTCTTTTGCTTCTTTATTTAATTCGTCTAACGATTTTTTTATCAACTCCTGTTGAGCTGCTAACCGCTGCATTTGTTGCATATCTTGCATGCCCTGTTGCATCATTTGCATAGTTTGTTGATTTAAGCTCATTTGTTGTTGTGAAAGTTGTTTAAACTGCTGCATCATAGACATCATTCCTCCACCTTGACCACCGCTCTGGTTCATCATCTGGTCTAACATGCTTTTCATCATCATTGCAGCTTGATTTAAGTTGCCCATAGCCTTGCTCTGGCTTTGTGAAGCGGAATACCCGTTTTTGCCTTGTAGAGATTGCATTGCACTATTCATATTTATCCTCGCTTCTCCTAATGCTTTTCCCATCTCAGGAGAAATCGCAAAAGTTTTTTGAGCTAAATCGTTCATTTGTTGAGTCAATCTATCCATATCTCTTTGAATGTTTGATTGGCTTTTACTTAATTCGTTAAACTTTTGCGAATTATACGGTAAATTTGCAGATGCATTTTTAATTTTTTCTTGTTCTTTAGATAAAAATATCAAATTATCTATTAACTTTAACATATCACTATAAACTTGCATTTGATTTTGCATTTGCATGCTTTCTTTCATTTGCTGCATCATTTTATTCATTTTTTGCATATTTTTTGCAAGTTGTTTTTGCTTTTGCATAGCAGAAGATTTTTGATTTTGTTGCATGTCTTTATTTATTTCTTCCGATAATTCTTGGTTATCTTGTTTTTCGCTCTCTTCTACTGCCTTATCCATTTCTTGTTTAGGCATATCTTTTAATTCTTCCATTTCTTTTTGAAGTTTTTTTAATTCTTCTTCAAGTTTTTTAGAATCTTTTGCAATTTCATCTTGCTTTTTCTGTAATTCTTTTTTTTCTTCCGAATTATTTAAATTACTTTTTTCTGTTTCTTGGTTAAGTTCATTTTGTTTCTGTTCTAAATTTTCCGTTCGTTTGGTTAATTCATCTATCTTTTGTTCAACCTTCATACGTTTTAGTAAATTTAAAGTTCGTTCAATACTTTTTTGAAATAATTCTTCATTTTTCTTTAAGTCTTCCAAACCGGATTGAACTTGTTCTCTATTCATATTCTTTAACACTTGGTTAAGTTTTTCAAAAGCTTTTTGCATTTCTTGGTTAGTAAATTCATTCATTAGCTTTTGTAGTTCCATATACTTATCAAGTGTTTCTTTAGATAATAGATTTTTATCTTCAAGTTTATTTTGAGTCTCTTCCAGTTTTTGTTTTACGTCTTCCGTTTTAGAAGTTAATTCTTCAAACTTTTCTGTTGCTTGTTTTATCTGCTCTTTTTCTTCCCAAGTCAAATCTTTTCTATCTTTTTTTAATAAATCGCTTATTTTATCAAGTTCTTTATTTAATTTCTCAGCTTCCTTATATAATTCGGTAAGTTTCTTTTCCGCTTCATTTTGTAATTTATCGGCATCGGCAAATATTTCATCAATTCCCGGCACCCTAATTGTAAAGTAATTTGATTTTGTTGATTTCGGTCCACTTACATCATCATTATCAAATATTTCAAAATAATATGTCAATACATCTTCTACGGCAAGCATAATTGGAGACAAATTCCATATATAATATACCTCTTGTTCATTTTTCTTCAAATCAATTTCAATAATTTGATTTTTATATTTTTCATTTGCAGGGTCTTCAGTTATTATGTATTTACTTTCAGTAATTTTGTAGTTAATATTTAGTTTAGTAAACCCATAGTCATCCTTTATTTTTAGAATAAATGCTACTTTATTATCATTGGGCAAGTTAATATCTTTATTAGGAGATACAATTTCAAGTTCTGGGAATAGATCATTAATAACTTCAATACTATACTTTATCGGATTTTCGTTATAATTGCCTTGTTTATCTTCAATAATAATTTGATAATATCCGTTTTTATCAATAGTTAAACTTCCCTCTGCAGAATTATTGTTAATTTTAAGATTTACTTTTATGCTATCATTAAAAAACAAATAAGCACTTTTTAATTCCTTTGATGATAGAACTTTTGTTCTTATTACCGAACCTTTTAATGCTTTTATATTACCGTTATCTTTTTGAACAGTTTGTTCTATTTTTGAATACGCAGGGGAATTAATAATTACATCAAAACCTGAAATATATGGCTTATTAACTACATCTATTTTATATCTATCACTTTCAACATTTTCTGCTTTAACATAGTATTCTATAGGCGAGTTTATTTTTAATATTTTATGCTCAAATCTGTTTTCGGTTTTTTTATTAATTATTACACTTCTAAATTCGGTTTCTTCGGCATATTTATAATAAAATGTTATTACTTCAATACTGCTTCCGCTTACTTCTATATTAAAATTAATATCTGTTCCTTTTGCTATTTTAGCATCACCGGGTAATATTAAAAATTTATATTTAGGGGGAGGAGTGTAGTTAACATCATAATTATATAACCGTACTGTAGCATTAAAAAGCGAAGGTATAATTAAAAATAAAATTATTATTAGCCCTATTATTTTACTTAGTAATACAATCCTTTTTTTTAATTTTATTTTATCTATAAAGCTAAAAAAATCAATGTGTTCTATTTTTGCAAATAGGTTATTAAAAGCTTTTAAAACAAAAGGATTACTGTTATCTTGCTCTGCCAACTGCAAAACGTCCAATAACTCGTCTTTAACTTCGGGTAAATAATTACCAATTTCATTTGCGGTATTATTAATACTATATTTAATTTTTCCCGAAATGTAATTATACAATAAAATTCCAAGAAAGATTATAGATGTGAAACAGATTACAACAAATAGGATTGTTCGACCTGTTACAGAAAAGAACGTGATTGTTTCTAATACTATCACCGCAAAAAAAACAATAATAGCAATAACAAATAACAATATCCCTAACGATAGCGTATTTAATAAAAGTTTTTTATTATAAAAACTCTTAATTTTTTTATTAATTATATTTAGTTTATTGTCAATCAAAATATTTTTAATTTGTTAATGAATATATAATAATATTTGCACCAAACTTTAATGCTTCAATCCTCCTTGCCTCAGGGTCTTTATGAACTTCCGGATCAGCCCAACCATCGCTTGGGTTACTTTCAAACGTGTAATAAACCACAACTTTGTTATTAATGCTTATGGCATATCCTTTTGGAGTTTTATCGTCATGTTCGTGTGTTTTTGGAACACCGAATGGAAATTTATATACAATATTATAAATTGGATGATTAAGCGGAAGTTCATAAAAATTTTTTTCCGGAAAAATTTTATTAAATTCTCTACGTACGGCTTTATCTAAACCGTAATCGTCATCTATATATATAAATCCTCCTTTTTCCAAATAGGTTCTTAACCTTTTAACTTCATTATCCGAAAAAACAATATTTCCATGACCGGTTATAAACAAAAACGGATATTGAAAAATGTCATTTGAATTTGCATCCACAAAAATATATTCGGCTTTCACCTTAATTTTTAAATTCTCTTGCACAAATTTTAGTAAATTAACTTCTGCAGATGGATCGTTGTACCAATCGCCACCGCCGGCATATTTTAGTCTGGCAATTTTAAAATAACCTTCGTCTTGAGCAAAAATTGAAATTGATATAAATACCAACAAGAATATTTTTTTCATACTATTTTAACATGGCTTTAAGATTTTGTATCTCGTTTCGCAAAGCGGCTGCTCTCTCAAATTCTAAATCTTTTGCAGCATTTAACATTTCTTCGGTTAACTGATCAATTAATTCTTGTTTTTGATCTGTTGACATAAATTTTACAATAGGCTCGGCGGCTTTAATTGCATAATCCGGTTTTTCGCTCTCTTTTTTTCTAACATCTGCAATTGAAGTTGAGTTTAAAATTTCTTCTTTTGATTTAAATATTGTTTTTGGAATAATATTGTTCTTAGAATTATATTCTTGCTGAAGTTTCCTTCTTCTATTGGTTTCATCAATTGTTTTACGCATGCTATCGGTAATTTTATCTGCATACATAATAACAATACCGCTACTATTACGAGCCGTACGCCCTGCCGTTTGCATCAACGACCTTTCACTTCTCAAAAAACCTTCTTTATCTGCATCTATTATGGCTACAAGTGAAACCTCGGGTAAATCCAATCCTTCTCTAAGTAAATTTACCCCTACTAAAACATCAAAATCACCTATTCGCAAATCTCTAATAATTTCAACTCTTTCTAAAGAATCAACATCACTATGAATGTAGCGAACCTTAATATTAAGTTTTTCCAAATAGTCGGTTAAATCTTCTGCCATCTTTTTAGTTAACGTGGTAACCAAAATTCGCTCGTTTTTATCAATTCTCTTTTTAATTTCAGTAATTAAATCATCTATTTGATTTTTAACCGGACGTACTTCTATCAAAGGATCTAATAAACCCGTTGGGCGTATAATTTGCTCTACGAAACTTCCACCACTTTTTGTTAACTCGTAATCGGCAGGTGTAGCACTAACATAAATTACTTTATTTACCAAAGCTTCAAATTCTTCAAATTTTAAAGGACGGTTATCTAATGCCGATGGAAGTCTAAAGCCATATTCAACCAGAACTTCTTTTCTGCTTCTATCTCCATTATACATCCCTCTTATTTGTGGCACCGTTACATGGCTCTCATCAATAATAAGCAAATAATCTTTTGGGAAATAATCAAACAAACAATAAGGGCGGCTGCCGGCAGGTCTATCATCCATATGACGCGAATAATTCTCTATTCCTCCGCAATATCCAATCTCTCTTATCATTTCCATATCAAAACGCGTTCTTTGTTCTAACCTTTGCGCTTCAACATATCTTTCTTGAGACCAAAAATATTTTAAACGTTCGCGTAGTTCTTCATCTATTGTTACTAAAGCTTTATCAACTTGCTCTTGAGTAGTAACAAAATATTTTGCCGGAAATATTGGAACAGATTCGACATCCCTAATTACATTTCCCGAAACAGAATCTATTATGGTAAGTTTTTCAATTTCGTCTCCCCACATCTGTATTCTTACCGCTTCTTCGTTTTGATATGCTGGAATAATTTCAATTACGTCTCCTCGTGCCCTAAAAGTACCTCGTGAAAACTCTATATCGTTTCTTACATAGTATATATCAATAAGTTTTCTTAATAGCTCTTTTCTCGGAATCTCTTGACCAATTCTTAAAGTAATAATTTGATTTGCATATTCTTGCGGTGCACCTATTCCATAAATACAGCTGACGCTTGCAACAATAATTACATCATTTCGCCCTTCTATTAAAGCTGTTGTGGCTTTAAGTCTTAATCTATCAATTTCTTCATTAACCGAAAAATCTTTTTCAATAAACAAATCGCGTTTAACAACATAAGCTTCCGGTTGGTAATAATCGTAATAACTAATAAAAAACTCGACAGCATTATTAGGAAAAAACGATTTTAGCTCGGAATATAATTGTGCAGCAAGTGTCTTGTTATGAGAAATAACTAAAGTCGGCTTATTATATTTTTCTATAAGATTGGAAACGGTAAAAGTTTTACCGCTTCCGGTAACCCCAAGTAATACTTGATGCTTTTCTCCCCTGCTTAAACCCGCATACAATTGCTCTATTGCCTGCGGTTGGTCACCGGAAGGGGCATAGTTTGAAACTAATTTAAAACTATTCATTCCTGTATGTTCTTATTATAGGCTTATGATATCGTTGTATATAATAAACACCATTAATAACATTAAAATTACAAACCCTGCATTCTGAATTGCAATTTTCACTTTTATGGGTAATTCTCTTCTTATTAAACCTTCTATTAATATTATCACAAAATGTCCGCCATCTAATACAGGGAAAGGTAAAATATTTAATATTGCCAAACTTAAACTTAAAGCTGCCAAAAATGATAAAAACGAGACTATTCCGTTTTCGGCTGTTTTTGCGGCAAATTGTGCTATTTTAATCGGACCGCCAAAGACTTTATTAAATTCAACGTTTCCGGCAATTACATTACGAAACATCATATATGTAACTCCGGTTAAATTCATCATATTATCAAAACTTACCGAAAAAGCACTAATAAAACCATATTTCTTATAATCAACCGGTCCATCATAAACATCACCTAAGGCAACACCAATTTTTCCTTCAAAAGAAGGTGTTGCACTAACAACAACAGTATCTTTTCCCCTTAATAATTTCATGTTTATTGGTGTATTTTTAGCCCCGGAAATAATTCCTACTACTTGTTTACTGCTGGTTATTACACTATCTTTAATACTTAATATTACATCACCCGCTTTTATTTTTGCCGTCATCGCAGGGCTATCTTTCATTACATCGGTAATTATAGGTGAAGTGTTACCTATAGGCAAAAAGAAGTTACTTTTACTTGTTTTTTTAATTTTTGAACGGCTAATAAACAAGTCAACGTTTTCGCCGTTTCTTTCAACCTTCACATTAAGGTTTTTACCTACATTATCAATTAAAAAAGCCGATACTACATCTTCCCAATCATAAACTTTAACATTATTAACACTTAATATTTTATCGTAAGATTTAAAACCGGATTCTTTGGCAATTGTTTCTTCTTCTATTACGCCTAAAGTAGTAGTTTTTATTATTTGTTTTCCGTGAAAGAAATTTATACCCCAAAATATTATTAATGCCAGTAAAAAATTCATTAATACGCCTGCAGTAATAACAAAAAGTTTTTTAGGAGTAGATTTTGCTCTAAATTCATATGGTTTAGGTTCGCTTGAAGCAAATTTAGTATCAAAACTTTCATCAATCATTCCGGAAATTTTAACATATCCGCCTAATGGAAGTAAACACAGCCTATAATCCGTATGATCTCCGCCGTCAAAATCTTTTGGTAACTCACCCCAAGTAAATCCTGTTATTTTATTCCAGCCAAATAATCTTTTACCAAAACCTATTGCAAATACTTCGGCTCGCATTCCCGATAATTTGGCAGCTAAAAAATGTCCTAATTCATGAATAAATACTAATATTGCTATTGTTATTACAAAATAAATTACATAAGCCATTCTATAAAATACTCCTAATTATAATTTTCAATTAAAAAATTTCTTGTCTTTAAATCAATCTCAAAAATTGTCTCTAAATCATAATCTTCAATATTTGAAAAATGATTTAATGCCGCTTCAATATAATTTGGGATATCGTTAAACATTATTTTATTTTCCAAATATTTACTTACGGCAATTTCGTTTGACGCATTCAATATACACGCAGATATACCGCCTTGTTCCAAAACATTATATGCAAGTTTTAAACATCTAAATTTTTCAAAATCCGGTTCTAAAAAAGTTAGATTTCCTATTTTAACAAAATCAGTTTCAACAAAGTTGCTATTAAACCTTTCCGGATAACTTAAAGCATACTGTATGGGTATTTTCATATCAGGGGTGCTTAACTGAGCTTTAATTGCTCCGTCAGCAAATTCAACCATACTGTGTATTATTGATTGGGGATGTACTAATACTTCAAGTTTGTTTGTTGGTAGGTTAAACAACCATTTTGCTTCAATTACTTCCAATCCTTTATTCATCATCGTGGCAGAATCTATCGTAATTTTACTCCCCATATTCCAATTAGGATGTTTAAGAGCTTCTTGTAAAGTAACTGTTTCCATCTCTTTTTTGGTTTTATATAAAAATGGACCCCCTGAAGCAGTTAATATTATTTTTTTTATACTTTCTGTTTTTTCACCAACCAAACACTGAAAAATAGCACTATGCTCGCTATCAACCGGTATTATTTCGGCATTAAACTTTTCACTTAACTCAATTATTAATTTACCTGCAGAAACAAGCGTCTCCTTATTTGCCAAAGCTATTCTTTTGCTTCTTTTAATAGATTCTATTGTTGGTGCCAAACCGGCAAAGCCAACCAATGCAGAAACCAATATATCGTAATCTGCATTTTTTGCCAATTCCACTAAACTTTCTTTACCAACAAGAATTTTCGTTTTTCCAAAGTATTTTTCATTAAACTTTTTTGCTGCATCAAAATTTGTAATAACTGCAAATTTTGGCTTAAATTCATCAATCTGTTTTGCTAATAAATCGATATTACAATTGGTGGTAATAGCTTCAACCGAAAAGAGAGTATCGAATTTTCTAACAACATTTAATGTGTTAACCCCAATAGAACCGGTTGAACCTAAAACAAAAAGTTTTTTCATTTCTCTATCAAATTAAAAAATTATTTAAGCTTTAAAATTAAGCAATTTTAATTAATTATTATAATTAAATATTTAATTAAAAAATTAGATATCTAAGTTATATATACAAATAATAAAATTATAATTAAAACTAAAAGATAAATTGGCAATTCCCTCAAACAGTTCTTAAAAAATTACGTTTTTTTTTGTATTTTAAAGTTTTGTATTTTAAAACATGGAGTAAAGTAAATCAAAAAGCACGCTAAAAAATATCTTGGATTATTATTTCCCTTTTTATTGATGGTTTTATTTCTATATTTTGCCTTAAAGGGTATTGATATTAAAAAATCGATAAAGCTAATATATAATGCAAATATTGGCTATGTATTATTATTTTTTACTCTTTTTATTAGTTCGCATTTTTTACGCTCCTTACGTTGGCAAGTAATGACTAAGTCAATAAAAAAAGACTCAAAAACAATTAATTTTTTTGGGGCAACCATGATTGGCTACGGAGTAAATTGCGTAATCCCTCGCTTGGGTGAAGTTTACAGAGGTTTATTTATTGGTAAATGGGAGGGCATTTCTCGTTCTTCTATGCTTGGAACTATAATAATAGAAAGAGTAATTGACGTTATTATGCTTGTTTTTACAGTTATTGTCAGTTTGTTTTTATACAAAGGAAATTTGTTTAATGATGTCGTTTGGTTAAAATCCACAATTATTTTTTCTCTTATTTTTTCTTCGGTTTTTATTTTATTTATTATCCTTTTTAGTACTTGGAAAAAAGAGGTCTCGGAAAATTTTATTCATAAACTTAGCTTTTTTTCGCCTAAAATTGCAAGTAAAACCGATTATATTTTCCATACATTACTTACGGGAATTGCAAGCATAAAAGGTTATAAAAATTGGACTTATACTTTATTATTATCGGTTATTATAATTATTATTTATGCGTTAACCACCCAAATTGGATTGTTAATGTTTAATTTTAATTATGCGGGAGAAATTACCTTTGCAATGGCTTGGATAGTTTCAGCTCTTGGCTCTTTTGGTGTAATAATTCCAACCCCCGGAGGAACAGGTTCATATCATGCAATTTCTATATTTATTTTAGTTGAACTGTTTGCTTTTGGAAAAGAAGCTGCGGCAGCTTATGCTATTTTAACCCACTTCATTTCTTATATAGTTTTTATTGGATTGGCTTTATTCTTTTTTATTTATATTAATTTAAAACTTAAAAATAAAGGCGGAAAAGCTGAAGATTTTATTTCCGTTCTTAAATCCGGCAAAGGAGATAAATGAAAAAATTTCTATTTATATTTTTAATTTCCGGAATTAATATTTTCGGACAATTTCATATTTCTGCAGGAATGGGCTTTAATTTGGTTAACGCTCCCGTTTTTACGGATTATGTTAACACAAATTTTGCACCACCGGGAAATAGATTATCCGATTTTAGCAGTGCTATCGAGTTTTTTGGAGAATTAAATTATTCACTTAATAATAACTTTTACTTGGCAATTGATTATTCAAATGTAATATTTTCTTTTAATACTGCTTCTTATGTCGGTAATTACGATATTTCGTATATTCATTTTAAACCTTCACTATTATCTTATTATGTAATTAGCGGAACGGGATATATGTTTAAGTTTGGAGGCGGGTTAGGACCACGTTTTGTTTCATTGGACGAAAAGTTGCCAAATTTTTATAATTCCATAAATTATAAAACTACCGGTTACGGTATTGTTTTACGCGCTTCGGGAAATACTATTTTAAGCGGCGATATGTATGCTAATATTGGTTTGGATTTTAGATATGATAATACAGGTAACTTAAAGGGTTATAAAAAACTTTTTGATACGATAAACAATTCGGATGTAAATTTAAACGGAATTACTTTTGCAATTAAATTAGGAATTACATACTTTTTTTAGGAGATAAATTTGAATATTATTGAAGCAATTGTTTTAGGAATTATTCAAGGATTGACAGAATTTTTACCCATTAGCAGTACAGGGCATTTAACACTTGTCGGCAAATTTATGGGCTTAATTAGTGACCAAAACCCCGAAAAATGGACTGCTTTTATTGCGGTTATTCAATTAGGAACTTTGGCTGCCGTGTTAATTTACTTTTATAAGGATTTATACAATATTTTTATTGAGTTTATTAAATATAATTTAATTTCGCCAAAAAAACTTTCAAGACAATCTACTAATTCCAAACTTGGTTGGTTTATTATTTTGGGGAGTATTCCGGTTGTAATTATTGGTTTAGGGTTTAAGGATTTTATTGAAGGACATTTTACTAAAAATCTTTATGTAATTGCCACTTCTTTAATAGTTTTGGGTATAATATTAGCCGGTGCCGAAAAATTTGGTAAATTTACGCGCGGAATAGAAAAAATAACTTGGTTAGATGCATTACTGATTGGCTGTGCTCAAGCTCTTTCTTTAATTCCTGGCTCTTCCCGTAGCGGAACGACCATTACGGCAGGTTTGTTTTTGGGACTTAACAGAGAGACTGCAGCTCGTTTTTCTTTTTTATTAAGCATTCCTGCAGTGTTAGGAAGCGGACTATTAGAATTTTATCACGAGTATAAAAACTTAGACCAATCCGGGTTTATTACTTTAGCTATTGCAACATTGGCTTCTGCTTTAAGCGGATATTTTGCAATTGCATTTTTAATTAACTTTCTTAAAAAAAATACTACATATGTGTTTGTAATATATAGAGTTGGAATTGGCGTAGCAATTTTATTATTTTTGTATTTCAACATTATAAATCCCTAAACTAAATTTTTGAGGTTACTATGTTAAAAAACACTTTTGTAATAATATTTTGTTTTATGTTTTCATCTTTTTTTTACGCTCAAGAACAAGACAATTCAAATAATATTCAACTAAAAATAAATGAGGTTCAATTGGATTCATTAATGGATTTAAAAGATAACGAGGTTTTAATTGCCGAAATTCAAACGGTTATGGGAACAATAGAGATAGAATTTTTCCACAAATTAGCTCCTAAAACCGTTAAAAACTTTGTTGGATTAGCAACATCCGGTTATTATAACGGGGTTATTTTTCATAGAGTGATTGATAGATTTATGATTCAAGGAGGAGACCCCACAGGTACGGGAATGGGAGGCAGCAGCATTTACGGCGAAACTTTTGAAGATGAATTTGATGCTTCATTAAGATATGACCGCCCCGGTTTACTTGCAATGGCTAATAGAGGTCCTAACACTAACGGAAGTCAGTTTTTTATTACTTTGGTTCCTACTCCTCACTTAAACGATAGACATACTATTTTTGGTGAAGTTAAAAAAGGTTTTGATGTTGTTCAAGCAATTGGCAAAGTTGCCGTAAGCCCGGATAGAAACAAACCTTTTGTTGATGTAGTTATTAATAATATTAACATTATAAAAGTTAGCAAATAAATGAAACAAAAAGGATCAAATGTTAAAGCCGAGGCATCTCATATATCACAAGTATATGAACATTTAACCAAAGACACTTTTTTACCCGTCTATTTTATTTTTGGTTCGGATTCTTACGAAATAGAAAAAACAGCCGATGATATAATTGCTGCAATTACTCCTTTTATTACTTCAGATTTTGACAAGGAAATTGTGAGATTAGATAAAAAAGAAGAAATTGATAGACATATTGCCTCTGCTTTAACCTATCCTTTTAATGGAGATTACAAACTTCTTGTTTTAAAGAATTTTGAAAATGCTGCCGATAAAAAAGTTTTGACCGACTATGTTTCTAACCCTGCCGAATTTACCTATTTAATAATTACATATAACGAGAAAATTACTTCGTTAAATTCCGAACCATTTAAAACTATTGCAGTTGAAGGATGGGCTTTTGAAGCCAGAGATATGAAAGGGGCGGATTTAGTTAATTGGGTTATTAAAGAAGTTAAAAAAAATAAACTTTTAATAGACTACGAAGATGCTGCAGCATTAGTAGATATTGTTGGCGAAAATAAAAACAGACTTGAACAAGAAATAAAAAAGTTTTTTAATTATTTGGGCGAAAACAAAAAGATTACTATTGATGTTATTAATTCTCTTGCATCCAACACCAAAGAATTTACTGTTTTTAACTTGTTGGATGCAATTAGTTCAGGTCAAAAAGATAAGGTTTTAATTATTGGATACAATTTAATGTACAACGGAAATCATTTGTTAATGATTCTTGCTACATTAAATAAATATTTTATTACCATAATGCAAAGTATAGAACTTATTAAAAAGGATATACCGCCTAAAGATGCTGCCGCAAAAGCCGAGACGTCTGAATATTTTTACAAAAACTGCTTAAAAGCCGCTTCTTTTAGAAATGAAAAACGAATTCAAAAAGCATTAAATGCCCTACTTATTGCCGATTTATCCGTAAAATCGACCAATTTAGACCAAAAAGTTATTTTTACTCAACTTGTGGGAGAATTGTTTAGCTAATGATCAATATTACATTTCGAATAACAAAGGGACATACTCGGATTTATTGTTTGCTTTAATTAAATTCAACTTATATTTTTCATCAATTATTCCACCTTTATCTAATCTATCTTTTATCATCTCAAAGTATTTAGGATGTATTTCACAGGAAATATAATTTCTTTTCATCCTTACACAATCAACAATTTCTGAACCGCTACCCCCAAACAAAACAAAAACTGTATCATTCTCTTTTGTTGAAGCCAATATAAGCTTTTCGAATAATTGTAATGGTATTTGACATGCATGAAAAGTTTTATCTTTTGATACATTCTTTACAAGATTATAATATAACCACGAATATGGCATCCGACCTTTTGATCCGTTTTCTATATTTTTAACTATTCTTTTATCAGTCGGGTTGAGATATGGCTCAGCAACATTTTCTTTATAGAATTTATTATCTTTAGATTTTGTTGCATGCAAAATAGAACGATGAGCTGTTGTAAATTTTTTAGGGCTATGTCCGACATTTGTATTATATACCCACACATAATCGAAGACATCATAAGCATGTTCATCTAAAAATTTCACTCTTAAATATGCGTTTTGTTTGGGATAATTTATCATAAATAAATTACCGTCTTTCTTAAGGATTCTTAAACTCTCTTTAGTCAACTCGATGTACCAATTTATATATTCTTCCCATTTAGTAGTATAGTTTTTACCAGCATATTTAATCCCGACATTATAATCAGGGTCCCCATAAACAACATCAACGCATTCATCTGGTAAAGAACGAAGTACTTCTAGAACATCCTCGTTAAATACTTTATTTATAAATTTTTCTTTCATCCTTCCTCGTATTAAGCTTTTAGAATATAATTTGCAGATTTTACAAGTTTTATTGAAGTTAGATCGTTTGGCTTATCAAATTTATAACACCATAATTTAATTATTGTTACATTGTTAATTATCTGCCTTACAACATAAACGCAATTAATACTTTTAAGTTTTTTTGGTAGTAATTTTTTCTTATCTAAATTATAGTAATAAAGATAGGGGTGATACAATTGATAAATACTAAAATTTAGAGGTTGTCCGTTTTTTGCTTCAAAGACACCAACTATTCCTTTAAATTCTATTGTTAAATCAATTTCTATCTGTATAGATTTTAGAGAAACAACTATATCATTCCCCACATTATACTCCAAATCTGTTTTCGTACGATGCGGAAAATATGTTTTTGGTCGTTTTAAGATATCAACATCATGGAATTCTTTGTCTGTCCCAAATAAAAACTTGTGAAGTATCCTTTGATTGTTAGCAATAGACAAAATATTGGATTCTGATGAATTAGACATATTTAAAATACTCTGTTTATACTCCCATTCAATATCGGTTGATATAGTTTCAAAATCGTGATAAACCTTGTTAATGCCTTTAATAAATTTATGTGCACCATTACCTAAATGAATTAAAGCAATATCGTTTTCACGAAAAAATTCAGGCAATTTCTCTTTCGTATCTAATTTTGTAGCATCAAATTGATTAGTGAATCCTAATTCACCGCTAATCTTTTTTACAAGATTATTATCAAAAGTAAAGTCGGCTTTTTTTTCACATATATCATATAATTTAAGTAAAACTTCTTTTTTTTTGTTAGACATAATAATCCTTATTTTTATTATGGCTAATTTAATAAATGTGGTATTAAGATACAAATCTATATAATATTTACTATTTCACTTATATCAATAATATTATTCCCTCGATATATTATACAATAGTAGTAATAATTCATTTATTAAAAAATTAATTACTTTTTCCTTATTTTTAATGATTTAATTAACACTAATATATAAGCATTAAATAAAACATTTAATTATATTTGTAAATTGGATAATAATTTATTTGCATTTATAGGAGATAAAAATGGCTCTGTTAAATAAGCTCTCACCAAAAGGGAAATCAAACAATAAACTTACTACTTTCGAGTTTCATGTTTCAAAACAAAGTAGGCAGAAATATAATTTTGACGAGTCCTTTTTTACTTTTTCCGGCAATGTTGTTTTTGCAAATAATAGTGCGGTAAGAAATTTTACAAACCTTTTTAATGAAAAGCGTTCCGATGACAAAAAAGTTAAAGTAAGTAAAATTTATAGTGCGGGTTTATTGGATGAAATTTATCATTTTATTATTAGAGAATATGAAGATAAAGAAAATCCTGAAGTATTTAAACGAGCCACAAATTTTCTTAATTTACAACTTGGAGAAGAAAATTTAAGAAAAATATTATTTGAGTTTAATTCATTATTTCCACCGGTAGATGTTTACAAAGGTAAAACGAGCATTTTTGAATTTTTAAACTCATTTAATGGTAATAAGCCAAATATTGAAACATCAATTGAAGAAATGATTATGCTCTTTTTTGCCAATTTTAATCCGGCAAATAAAGATATTATTGAATTATTTGATGAAAATTACTTTTTTAATAAAGATTTATACTTAAAGACAATAAAACTTTTAGAAGATTTCTTTAAAAAAGAGAAACCGTTTGGTCCTGATAGTCAAGATATAATTACAATGTTAAAAACGCCTATTCTTAATAATCCCGATGATATAGAAGGACAACTTGAATTTATAAAGACAAAATGGAAAGTAATAATTGAAGAAAAATTTATTAACAGAATACTGTTAACTTACGACTTAAAACGTGAAGAAGTATTACCTCCAAGTTTTATGGGAGGTGCGGGGGGCGGAGCCCCTACCGTTGTACCAAAATATAAATTGGGAGATAATATTGATGATTCTGTTTTTATTGGCAAATCATTATATAGCTATAGTAAAGAAAGTTTGCAAGATTATGAAGAACCCGAAAATTTTACCAAAGACTTAGATTGGATGCCCCGGGTTGTGATACTTGCCAAAAATACATATGTTTGGTTAGATCAACTTTCAAAAAAATACAATAGAAAAATAAGTAGATTAGACGAAATTCCTGATAGCGAATTAGACCAATTAGCTCGTTGGAATTTTACGGGGTTATGGTTAATTGGACTTTGGGAACGTAGCTCGGCTTCAAAAAAGATAAAACATATTATGGGTAACCCCGATGCAATATCTTCTGCTTACTCTTTATATGATTACACCGTAGCCGAAGATTTGGGAGGCGAGCAAGCTTACGAAAACTTAAATTATAGAGCTAAACAACGCGGTATTAGACTGGCAAGCGATATGGTACCAAACCATACGGGAGTTTTTTCTAAGTGGGTAATAGAAAAGCCGGATTATTTTGTTCAAAGAAAAGATTTACCTTATCCTAACTATAAATTTAGCGGTCCAAATTTATCGGAACGTCCTGATATAGAAATTCATTTGGAAGACGGTTATTTTAACAAATCGGATGCTGCCGTTGTTTTTAGACGAATTGATAAAAATTCCGGCGATGTAAGGTATATCTATCACGGAAATGACGGTACTAATATGCCATGGAACGATACCGCTCAGTTGGATATGCTAAAACATGAAGTTAGACAAGCCGTAATTGACCAAATTTTTGCAGTAGCTCGAAAATTTTCTATAATTAGATTTGATGCTGCAATGACTTTAACAAAAAAACATTTCTCTCGTTTGTGGTATCCCCAACCCGGAAGAGGCGGTGATATACCGACAAGGAGCGATTATGCATTAACTAGGGAACAGTTTGACGAGTTATTTCCGGTTGAGTTTTGGCGTGAAGTTGTTGATAGAATTAACAACGAAATGCCCGACACTTTATTATTAGCTGAAGCATTTTGGTTACTTGAAGGTTATTTTGTAAGAACTTTAGGCATGCATAGGGTATATAATTCTGCTTTTATGCATATGTTAATGAAAGAAGAAAATGACAAATACCGCGACTTAATTACAAACACATTAGAATTTGAACCTGAAATATTAAAACGATATGTTAACTTTATGAGCAACCCCGATGAGGAAACTGCTATAAAACAATTCGGATTTGACGATAAATATTTTGGTGTTGCTACTTTAATGTTAACATTACCCGGTTTACCGATGTTTGGTCATGGACAGATAGAAGGATTTACAGAAAAATACGGAATGGAATATAAACGAGCTTATTATAATGAAAATCCCAACGGATATTTAATTGAACGCCACGAGCGTGAATTATTCCCATTAATGAAAAAACGTTACCTCTTTGCCCATGTACACAACTTTTGGTTTTATGATTTTATTGACGAAAACGGCTACATAAACGAAGATGTTTTTGCTTATACCAATATGGCATACGGTGAAAAAGCTTTAGTATTATACAATAACCGCTTTAAAGATACTGTAGGTAAAATTTATACCAGTACTTCAAAACTTGTTGGTAGTGGTGATAATAAATATCTTAAATCCATTACTGTTTTTGACGCCTTGGGCATTAATACCAACGAAAACTATTTTTATATTTATAAAGAACATATTAGCAATCTGTATTTTATTAAAGAAGGAAAAAGCTTTTTTAACAACGGCTTTGAAGTATCGTTAAATGCATTTAAATATAAAATTTATTTAGACTTTAAAGAAGTTTACGACACAAGCGGATTATATAAAGAATTGGCAATTAAATACTCTTATTCGGGTGTAGCAAACTTAGATGAAGCAATTGCAGAACTTAAACTTGCACCTATTCACAACGCCCTATCGGGTATGTACGAAAATCGTTTTGCAAGGCTATTTGTTGACACGTTTATTGAACAAGATACTGAAAACTTTGAAGATAATGCTAAAATAATTAGAAACAAATTATATTATTTTATTAATAAAGTAAAAGAAAACTTAAATTTACCTACAAAAAGTACATGTATTTTAACCGAGTTTGAATTGACATTGGATGCAATAAAAGAAGTTAATAAAATGCTTTCAAATTTGGAGTTAAAAGATAAACCTTTTTACGGTAAACAAGTTGAAAAGTATTATCTACTTTACAATAAACCGCATAGTAAAGAAAACGCAACAATCTTTTTATTATGGCTTACTATAAGGCTTCTTAAAGATTTATTTGAAGAAACCGGTGAAATAAACAAGAATAACTATATTACAAAACTTAGACTTGATATTCCTGTAAGATATATTTTATCCCGTCTTGGCAGAGGTCAGGTTGAAATATATAGAGAAATTGCATTGCTAAATCTTTTACTTGAATATAACGAAGAATTATACTTTTTTACCGAAAAAGAACTTGCAAGTATAGAACTTAAAATTAATAATAACGAGAAGGATTTAATTCATAAAACCAAGGGTAAATTTGTTAAACAACTTTTTGCCGATGATTTTATAAAAGCATATTTAGGCGTCAATTATTACGAAGACATATGGTATTACAGTAAAGAAAACTTTGAAGAGCTTAACGATTGGTTCTTTACAATTGCAATAATCAACTATCAAAAAAACTTTACTAAATTAAGGCTGAACGAAATTACTATTAAAAAGACCGGTACGGTAACCGAAAGGAAGGTAAATCTTATGCCTCAAGTATTTTATAAAACCGGTTATATAAGGTACTACATAGATACTATTTCGGTAAAATCGGAATACAAATTTGAATTACTAAAGGATTTATTACTTTAACAAATGAATAATAATTATAAACTTATTATTAGCTATAACGGAAGTAAATATGCAGGTTGGCAACAACAAAAAAATGCAATTACTGTTCAGGAAAAATTAATAAATACTATAGAAATTTTACTAAAAGAAAAAGTTAATTTAATAGGTGCAGGAAGAACCGATACAGGGGTTAACGCACTCGGTCAAGTTGCAAACTTTAGAACTGATATTAAAATAGAAGATCTAGACAAATTTTGTTATTCCTTAAATAGTTTATTACCTAATGATATATCAATAAAAAAAATTGAATGTGTAAACAAAGATTTTCATTCTCGATTTGATGCAAAAAGCAGAAGTTACTTGTATTTGTTTTTAACAGAAAAAGATCCTTTCTACCACAATTTTGCTTTTTATTATCCCAAAATAGCAGAATATTCAATAAATAAACTTAACGAAATTAGTAAACAAATGTTAGGACGGTTCGATTTTACATCTTTTTCAAAACGGAACACTGATACAAACCATAATTTTTGTACGGTAACTAATGTTTGTTGGCGTAAAGCCGGTAATAAATACATTTTTTTAATTGAGGCAGATAGATATTTACACGGAATGGTACGAACTACAATTGGTACTATTTTAAGATGTATTAATAATAACGAAGAAAATGGGTTGATAAACGTTATTAAGTTAAAAAACCGCATATTTGCAGGGGAATCAGTTCCTGCAAAAGGTCTGTTTTTATATAAAATTAAATACTAATATGCTAAAATTCAAAAAATCAGTATTAATAAAAACGGATATTGTAAAGTTATTTGAATTTCACCGAGATACAAATAATCTTACATTAATTTCACCTAAATTTGTTAAAACCGAAATTGATAATATTAGTGAAATACCACTACAAAAAGGTTCTGTTATATCACTTAAATTAAAGATATTTATCTTTTCAAATAACTGGGTAGTAAGCATTAGCCAATGCAATCCGCCATATTTAATTAAAGATTTGCAAATAAAAGGGATGTTTAAGTTTTGGCATCATAGTCATATTTTTGGTGAAACTAAAAACGGAATTCTTATGACTGATGATATTGAATTTATACCCCCATTTGGAATTTTAGGATATTTCAGTTCGCCTTTAATATATTTTTTCTTATATTTAATGTTTACATATAGACATAAAAAGACAAAACAATTATTTGAAAAACATGATTAAAAAGATACTTTTATTTTTAATTTTAATAACCGGCTTTTCTTTTGCCCAAAGTAGTGCAAGGGGTTTATTTATGTCAGTCGGCATTGGACCTAGAATTCCTGTTGCCGAGTTTTCGGAAAATAGGACTTTGGGAATGGGATTAGAAGTTGAACTTTCTTATACGGATATAAGCTTTTTACCCGTATTTTTTTATACAAAGGCGGGATTCCAGCATTTTCCGGGGAAACAATCATTTTATAAGATTAGCGATTTAAGTAGTATATCTACAAATTTATACTCACTTAGTCCGGGTGTAAGGCTTTATCTTGAGCCCATTTCCGATAAAATGGTTTTATTAATGCCTGTACTTGAAATGGGGCTTACTGCTAATTATTTACAAACATTTAATTATTATAAAACGGGTGTAAACAAAACAAACTTTACCGAAAGGAAGATCAATTTTGGATTTCATGCAGGTATTGGGTTTTCGATGTTTATGTTAGACGTTATGGCTCAATACAATCATGTTCCTTCTGCTCAATATATTTCCTTTGATTTAAATTTAAGAATTCCAATATTTGCCACAATTTAACGAATAAATGAATTTTAATTTTATTAAAACCGAATTAATTAGATCTACACTGTTAATTACTATTAACAGACCCGAAAAACTTAATGCTTTAAATATACAGACATTAAACGAGCTAAATATTTTATTGGAAGATGCCGATAAAAATGCTATCATAAAAGCATTAATTATTACCGGGGAGGGTGAAAAAGCTTTTGTTGCCGGTGCTGACATATCCGAACTTAAAAGCATGGATAAAGACAAAGCATTTGAATTTTCACAATTTGGACAGAGTATATTTAATAAAATTGAAAATTTAAGTAAACCGGTTATTGCTGCAATAAACGGTTTTGCTTTGGGCGGAGGTTTTGAACTGGCTTTAGCTTGCCATATCCGTTTTGCCTCAGAAAACGCAAAATTTGGATTACCCGAAATTAATTTAGGTGTAATACCGGGTTATGGAGGGACTGTTAGATTAACTGCTTTAACAAATAAAAATATTGCTGCCGAACTTATATTGTCGGGTAATTTTATTAATTCCGAAGAGGCTTATAGATTAGGCATAATTAATAAGATTTATCCTCAAAACGATTTACTTGCAAAAACTTTAGAATTTTCGGATATTATTACCCAAAAAAGCTCAATTGCATTAAATTCGGCACTTAAATCCGTTTTTACATTTAACAAAAAAGAAATTAACGATAGTATGCAAACCGAAGCAACCCAATTTTTTAAAGCTGTTAATTCGCACGATTTTGATGAAGGGACTTTGGCATTTTTAGAAAAAAGAAAACCAAAATTTAAAGATTATTAGTACATGTATAAAAAAAGAAAAATTGTTATTGTTTTGTTTGTAGCTACATTTATACTTTTATTGACCGACTTACTTGTTAAAACAATATTTACCGAAAAAAAAGTTACGGTTAAAACGTTTTACCCAAACGAAGTTAATCGCATTTTTATTAGCTGTCTTAACGATTTTGGGATAGAAGAATCGAATATAAAGGTAAAGAAATTAAAAGTAAAGGGAGTAGATACTGCTATTACCAATTATTTAATTAATACTCCAAAAGACCTGCGGATGGTTGAATTTATTTCTTCCCTTAACGAACTTTTATATTTTAACGGTGTAGTTATTAGCGGTAAGGAATTAATAATTAATAAAGATTCCGAAATTATTTTAGAAAACAACGGTAATATTTTATTTGCTGCTAAATTTGTTTATAATGAAAAGTTTATACGTACCGAAAATCGTTTTTCTATTATAGTTGATGGTATTGAAGATTTAAACAACGATGAGTTGGAAATTTTACTTGATACCCCCGCAGATATATGTTTTACAATTCTCCCTTCTACAAATGGAGAACATTTACTTGAAAAAATAATTAAACACGGCAAATATTATGCAATTGAAATTGATGATAATGTTGACGACCCTTTTTATATAATGAACGAAGACCAGCATCCCGAAAAAATAATCAAATCTCTTTCACAAGTGTTAAAAAAATTTTCTCATACTAATTTTATTGTTCTTAACGATAAATCGGAATTTTATAAGTCTTCAAAATTTAAATTCATTACAAAAAATATTCCCTCCGGTTTTATTAGTAAAAAAGTTACCGAGTTAATTAACTTAGGAGACAGAGAACCTGCCGAATTAGTTTCGCTATTTAAGTTTTATGCGGAAAAAAAAGAAAGCATCAAAAAATACTTTTTCTTTACTACCAAACAGTTTTTTATTATAAAAGAAGAGATGTTAAGATTAAAGAAAAAGGGGAATAATATTCTTCCCCCTTATAAATTATATGAATTAAACTATTAAATTTTGTTTCCGTTATAATCCAATTCTGTTACTGTTTCAAAAAAGTCATTGTTGTCAATCTCAAAATTAGTTTTATCGCCAATAAGAACTGTTGACATATTATTGAAATTAATGTTATCTTTTATAGCTTTTTTAACTGCTTCAATATCAGTGTTATTTATTTTCTCTCTATATACTTCCCAATTATCTAAAGGATACCCAAGTAGTACATTGCTTCTACATTCAACATTAATGCCTTGCAGTGTAGTAAAAATCATAGGATAGGTATTAATAAGATGGTCTTTTGTAAAACGGACTTCTTCTTCGGTAATATTTTCACATAATTTATGTACTTCATTATAAATTTCTTTTACTGAAGTAATCGAGTTATTTGAATCTACAGATGTTGTAATATTAATAAACCCAATATCAAAATGATGCCTACGGTATGCACTTATTCCGTAAGTAAAGCCTTTTTCTTCTCTTAAATTGGAATTTAATCTGCTTGTAAAATTTCCGCCTAAAATATTTAAAGCAATTTCAAGCCCATAAACATCTATTAATTTATGGTGTTCAATTTTTTGAGCAGTACCTATAACTGTTTGAGGTTTGCCCGGCATATTAACATAATATAGCCTTTTGCCTAAAGGTTGATTGTTAAAAACAGTTTCCGGTTTATAAATAACCCCTTGTCGTTTAACTAAATATTTTTTTATCAAATTTTCAATTTCATCTTTGGAAATATTTCCGGTAAAAAATAATTTAATTTTACTTTTACTTATTATTTTTTCATAATATAATTTTATATCTTCAATAGATATATTTTTCACATCATCTAAATATCCTTGAACCGGATACTCAATTGAAGAACCCGCCCCAAATATTTTATTAACTACATTAAATAAAATATTTCCCGGTTCTTTTTGTGAGTGCTGTAAGGAGGAAATTAAATTTTTATGTTCTGTCAAAAAATCCTTTTCTGCCAAATGAGGATTGTAAAGTACATCAGAGAATAACGAGAATGCTTCTTCAAAATTTTCGGTTAAACTTTGAATAATAAAAGCGAAGTCATCTTCATGAAAAGTACTGTAAATATTTAATCCTAAATATTGAAATCTTTCATTAAGCTCAAGAGAATTATATTTTCCTGCACCTTTTTGTAACATTCTTGCAGACAAATAAGTTAAACCTCGTTTTCCTTCTGTATCCAACCTATAACCAAAATTTTGCGATATTATTAAATTAATTATAGGAAGTTTATTATTTTCCACATGATAATATTCAAAATCATCTACTATCCCATGGCTAATTTTAGGAACATTAAAATCAATCTTTGATTTTGGCAGCGGTTTTTTTGCCCTATCTATTATCATTTTTAACCTCCTTAGGTAAAATAGTAAGTTCAAAATACGGCTTTTCAACACATTCAATAAAATATTTACTTACTAATTCGGCATTTATTTCATTATATTTTTTTTCTTCAAAATCAAAGCCGTCCGGTGTTCCTAATACACTGTTATAAAAATTCATTTTATTTGCCAAACCGCTAATTTTTTGGTAACCGAATATTTTACTTGATTTATACTTATTTAAATATCTTTTCACTTCGGTATCATTAAACTTTTCTTTTTTAATATTATTTATCACTTCCCAAATCAATTGTTTCATTCTGTCTATACTATTTAAATCGTGGGCTATTGCAGAAATAATAAATAAACCGTCCTGCTTTAACAAAATAGGTAGAACGGATGCACCCACTGCTACTTTTTCATCATAAACTAATTTTTTATATAAATGTTTTGTTTTAGATTCATCTAAAATATCCGCTGCTAATGTTAACGCAAAATCTTCATCCGTAAATTCTTTGCCTGCTTGCCAAACCATATAAACTGCCGGCAATTTAACATCATCATAATATACCATTTGTCTTGTTTCGGTTAAATTACTCTCGGTAAAATTTATTTTTGGAATATCGGTAGGTTTAAACTCTCCAAAATACGCTTCCACCATTTCTTTTGTTTCTTCAATATCTAAATTGCCGGCAATAACCAAACTCGCATTATTAGGAGAATAATAAGTTGAAATAAATTGCCTTGCCTTATCTATAGTCATATTATCCAAATCGGTTTGCCAACCAATTACCGGATTATGATACGGATGATTTTCGGGGAACAAATTAGAAAAGATCAATTCCCATGCACGTCCATACGGCTTATTATCATACCTTTGTTTTCGTTCGTTAATAACTACATTTAATTGATTTTTAAACTTTTCATCATCCAAAGCCGGCAGTAATAACCCCATTCTATCACTTTCTAACCATAAAGCCAATTCCAAATTATTTGCAGGAACAGTTTCATAATAATTTGTTCTATCTTGCGAAGTTGAACCGTTTAACACTCCTCCTACTTCTTCAATAAACTTGAAGTGAGCCTCTTTTGGTACGTTAACCGAACCTTGAAACATTAAATGTTCGCATAAGTGAGCTAAACCTGTTTCTCCTTTTTTCTCGTTTGCAGCCCCAACTTTGTACCAAATATTAATTGCAACATCCGGAAAACTTTTATCGCTATATAATATTACGTTTAATCCGTTGTTCAATTTATATTTTATTAAATTTTCCGAAATAATCATAAACCTCCTTTTATTTTAATAAAAATTCAATCCTCTCAGATTTGCCGTCAATATTTGAACGCGGAAAGATCCCGAATATTTTACAAATTAGAGGATAAATATCAATATTCCATACCGTACCTGTTTTAAATCCTTTTTTAAATGCCGGACCCTTAGCTATAAAAATGCCATGCATATCCAATTCATTATTAGAAAATCCATGGTTACCTTTACCGTCATACTCCGATGCCTTTTTAATAGATTTATTATCTAACAACGAATACCCTAAATCAGCAACTAAAACCAAATCGTTAATAAACGGATGTTTATTAAAGTTATAATAGTCCGGCATCTCTTCTTTTTTATATACCGAAAAATTTTTCTGTTTTTTTAGCAATTCATATACTTCATCTCTGTTTTCCGGTTTTGTCGAAATCATCATAACCGGTCCGTCATTTTGTAATTCAACCGAATATCCTTTTACAATATCTTCAATATTAATAAATTTATCGTCCCCAATTTCCGTCATTCCGTGGTCGGAAAGAAATATTACGTTAACTTTATCTCCCATGCCAATTTCATCAAGTCTTTTTAATAAGTAACTCGAAAGAGTATCGAGAGATTGGATTGTTTTATTAACTTCAGGAGAGTTTGGACCGTATTTATGCCCGTAAGTATCGGTTGCATCAAAATAAACAGTTAAAAAATGCGGTCGTTTTTCTTCAGGCAAGCTTAACCATGCTATTAACGAATCTATTCTATTATAATAGGGAAAATAATGTTCATATTTTTTATATAGCGAAGGTCTTCTTTCACTATACTCTATTTCGCTACCGGGCCAAAAATAACTTGCTGTTTTTATTCCGTTCCGTTCTAAAGTTTCCCAAATAAACTCTCCGTTATACCACTTACTGCCTGTAGTTCTCATACCATAGTTTTCGTTAGTAAACGGGTTTTCAAAACTATTAGATATTATTCCATGATTTTGTGGGTGCATGCCTGTTGCAATCGAAATATGATTGGGGAATGTTTTAGAGGGGAAACAAGGGCGTAAAGATAAGGCACGCACTCCGTTATTTATTACATTTTCTAAAGTTGGTGTTAAATTTCTATTTAAATAATCCCATCTAAAACCATCAAAAGATACTAATATAACATAACTGTTATTTTCTGCCGAAATATTAATAAACAAAAATAAAAACACAAATAATATCTTAAATAAATTTTTCATTTTTAATTCTCAAATTTTCAAAATAAAAAAATAGAATTTAAATACCGATAAAATTAAACCGGATTTATTACAGTAACTAAATAAATAAGTCCCTTGTAAAAAGGAACTTATTTATTACAATTTTTTGTGGCTACCGTCGCAAAACGGCGGGTTTGAAGATTGTTTACACATACACCAGGCTACTTTAGAATTGTCGTCTAAAGAAACTTTTTGAGGTGAAAATTCACTACCTTTATGGCTACCATCACAATAAGGTTGTTTTTTAGATTTTCCGCAAGCACACCAATAGTATATACCTGCTTTTTCTTCACAAACGTGAGGCTTGTTATCTGCAATATTTGCTTTTTCCAATTTATACCTCTTTCTAGTTTTAAAAAGTAACAACCAAATATTATTTAAAGTTTATTTCGGTCCAATCATAGTTTCAGGTCTAACTGCTTCTTTAAATTTTTCCGAGCTTAATAAACCCAATTCTACTGCAACTTCTTCCAAAGTTTTATTTTCGTTATAAGCTTTTTTGGCTACTTTTGCAGCATTATCGTAACCTATATAAGGGTTTAATGCAGTTACAAGCATTAAACTATTATTTAAGTGCTTTTCAATTGCGGTTTTATTAGCTTCAATTCCTACAACGCAATGTTCTTTAAAGCTATCGCACGCATCGGCTAAAAGTCTAATAGATTGCAATACATTATAAATTATTACCGGTTTAAAAACGTTTAGTTCAAAATTTCCGCCGGCTCCTCCAAAATTTACTGCAACATCATTTCCCATTACTTGAGCACATACCATTGTCATTGCTTCCGATTGAGTAGGATTAACCTTACCGGGCATTATTGAACTTCCGGGTTCGTTTGCCGGCAAAATCAACTCACCTATACCACAACGGGGACCACTACCTAACCAACGAATATCGTTTGCAATTTTCATTAATGAGGTTGCAAGAGTTTTTAATACACCGCTTGCCTCTACTAAGGCATCG
>DAINPX010000003.1:0-29990 GCA_036743235.1 Melioribacteraceae bacterium | reverse complement strand
TATGGATGGTGATATTAATATGTTTATTAAATCATTTTTATTAAAGTTCTCTCAAAATTAAGAGGGAGAGGAAAATATGCAAAAAGTATTTACAAAAGGAGAAATAATATCATACGAAGGTGAATTAAACTTTGACCTATATATTCTAGTTGAAGGAAAGATAGGAATTTATAAAAAAAATATTTTAATAAGAGAGTTTGATAAAAGAGGTACAATAATAGGCGAAATGAGTGTTATATTAAAAACTCCCAGAACTGCAACAATAAGAGCAGTTGAGAATAGCACTTTGTTGGTACTTAAGTCCGATTTAGATTTACTTATAAAATATAACCCCGATGTTGTTAAAAAGATAATACGTAGTTTGGCAGAGAGATTAAAGGATATAACCGAAGAATATTATCAACTTTCCGAAAAAGTATTAAGAGAAGAAATGCTAAATAAAGACGAGGAACAAAGATGAAATTTTTTACAGAGTATATGTGGTTTAATACACAAAAAAAACGCGAGTATATTAATATTACACGCGATGTTGAAAAGGTATTGGAAAGAAGCGGAATTAAAGAAGGTATGATTTTGGTTTCGGCAATGCATATTACTGCCGGTGTTTATGTAAACGATGCTGAATATGGATTGATTCAAGATATTGATGAATGGCTAGAAAAATTGGCGCCATTCAATCCGAATTATAAACACCATAATACGGGTGAAACAAACGGTGATGCTCACTTAAAAAGTTTATTAGTGCATCACGAAGTAATTGTACCGGTAACTAACGGAAGATTGGATTTTGGACCATGGCAACAAATTTATTATGCCGAGTTTGACGGAAGAAGAAAGAAAAGGTTAATAATAAAAGTAATGGGTGAGTAATGAATTTATCAATAAAACTGTTTACCCTTTTTATAATTTTTAGATTTGTAGGCATTTTTGCTCAGTCCAATAATTATCTATTTTTAACCGATGAAGACTTAAAATACGGTATGCATAACGTAAAACATTATGAAACGTTTTCAAAATATTGTACCGGATATAATTTAGATGTACTAAAGGCAATTGATATTGTTCAATTAAGCGATACTACGGGAGGAGGATATTTTGTTGGAGTAAAAGCTAATCCACCGGAATCGCCAATTGGTTATAATTTATGTTTGTTGGGTAATAAATTATTAGAAGCCCCAAGAAAAACAAGTTATTGTAGCGGTGCAAGTTACTCGGTATTTATTGAAGCCTTAAATTTAATATTTAAAGAATCAAACCAAATTTTACCCGATAGCGTTATTGAATTTATGAGGATGCAAGAAAAAGATGGGTCAAGAAGAGAAGATGATATAAAATATTGGGGTAAATGGAATACGGATGGATACGGAAATCAAATTGCATTGGTTCAATATTCGGGAATGGGAAAACAAGTTTGTGCAAAAGATGCTTTACCGGGCGATTTTGTAAATATAAGCTGGAAAAACGGTAACGGACATAGTACTGTTTTTTTAGGTTGGTATATTAATGCTGAAAATGATACAAATATTGTGTATTTCAGTAGCCAAAAAGCTACAAACGGGCTTGGTGATCAGATAGTTAATATAAATAGTATTGATGAAGTAGTGTTTGTAAGGTTAACCGAACCCGAAAAATTATTTACAGGTAAATTTAACGAAAACGTTGTAAACAAAATTAAGGGAGAAATTATATTTAGAGGTAATAAATGAAAAATCTTTTACTTGTTTTTCTCTTTGCCGCATATCTAATTAATGGACAGACCGAACAAAACGAGCTTATCTCGGGTTTTAGGGCAAGTCGAATTCTTTCAAGTTATCCCAATAACCAATTTCCAAATCCCTTGTATTGGGCAAGTGCAGGTGAATTTATTAGCAGTAAATTTCAAAATAGTAACAGTGCGGCAATATGGATAGTAAGTTTGTACATTGACGGAGGATATACACAACTGAATTTCCCAAATCCCGGTGGAAGTTATCCTTATGTTTATTTTATTAATAGCGATTATAACGAAACTTATCTAAATTTATTTGATCAAAAAGGGATAAAAGTGTACCTTCAGGTAGAACCGGGTGCTGCCAAAATAGATACGTTAATTCATATAGTATTAAACAAATATAAACATCACCCTTGCGTAGTCGGGTTTGGAATAGATGTAGAATGGTATAACACTCATCTATTATCAGGAGGACAAAAGGTTACCGATATAGAAGCAAGACGCTGGGAAAACAAAGTAAAATCAATTGATTCCAATTATACACTTTTTCTAAAGCATTACGGTCAAGCTTGGATGCCCCCAACATACAGGGGAAACATTTTGTTTGTTGACGATAGTCAAGATTTTGTTTCACTTAATTCTATGGTATCAGAATTTAAAGCATGGGGAAATAAATTTAAACCCAATAAAGTTGCTTTTCAATATGGATACCCAATTGATAAACATTGGTGGAGTAAATTAAACGATCCAATTAAAACGATAGGTAATTCGCTGTTATCTAATATTTCCAATTGTGCAGGCTTATTTTGGGTAGATTTTACAATAAATGATGTATATCCCGTTACTAATGTAATTAGTGAACACTCTGAAAATAATTTAAATTTTGAAGTCTCAAATAATTATCCAAATCCTTTTAATCCAAAAACAAATTTTATGGTTTATATCCCGCAAAACGGAAATCTATTATGTCAAGTGTTTGATATTAACGGTAGAGAAATTGAAGAAATTTACAACGGGAATGTATATCCGGGTAAATACCAATTCCATTTTAATGGAGAAAAATTATCATCAGGCATATACTTATTAAAAATAAGTTTTACTGATTTGGAAAATAAGTTGTATATTAAACTTAATAAAATGTCCTTAATTAAGTAAAATTATAGAGGCTATTTTGAGAACGCTGATTATTTTAATAGTAATATTAAATGTAAGTACATTATTTTCTCAACAGTATTATAAAAATTATAATGTTGATAACGGACTTTCTCAAAATAACGTTACTTGTATTTTACAAGACCATTTAGGTTTTATGTGGTTTGGTACGGAAGACGGGTTAAATAAATTTGACGGATATTCGTTTTACGTATATAGAAGAGAGAGTGATAATAATTTTTCCTTGGGTAATAATAGCGTTACTTCATTAGCCGAGGATTTATACAAAAATATTTGGGTCGGTACACAAAGCGGGTTATATAAATATATTAGAAAAGAGAACAAATTTGTAAGAATAAAGTTACCTGCCGTTATTAGTCAGGATAACGTAATTAGTAAAATGTCTATTTGGGGAAATAATCTTTGGGTAGGTACAGCCAATAGCTCCATTCATAATATAAATGTTAAAACCGAAGAAGTAACTACTTATTTAACGGTTGACGAAAAAGGAAATTCGGTTGTAAATAATTATATTTATTCTATTAATGCAATAAGTGATAATATTGTATTAATTGGTACTAAATATACCGGACTTAATGTTATTTACCCGCAAAATAAAAGAATTGTATATCAAAAACTGACTGATGAAAATAGCGGTAATGACTGGAAGGTTAATTTTGTGGCAGTAATTACCAAAATTTCCGAAAATAATGTAATAATTAATACGGATTCTAATTTACCTTTACTAGTTGATATTAAATCTTTTAAAGGAAACCCTTTAGTGGAGAAAGAATATCTCTCAAAATTTATTAACGGTTATTGTTTGGATTTTGTTAATGATAATGAAAATATTTTGATTGGCAGTAATAATAGTTATCTCCTGTCATATAATTTAAGTACAAAAAAAATTAAGGAGTATAAAGATAATTTTGGAAGGGTAAAGCCTTTTAATATTGTTAATGATATTTTTATTGATAAAGAAAATTGTTATTGGTTAGCTACTTCCGGTATGGGGATTTTTTATTACAATCCTCAAATAAAAAAGTTCGCTTCGCTTTTTTATGTGGAAGAACAAAAAAAGGCTTGCGATTTAGTAGTATAAGAACATTATTTCAGTTTGAAAAAGATGAACTTTGGATTGGTGGATACGGAGGTCTTACCCGACTTAATACAAAAACCTTAGAGCCAAAAGATTATGCCAAATTTGCATCAAATATTGGTATTCCGAATAAAAAGTTTAAGTATGTGCCGTCTGCAAACATCTATAATATTACTGCCGATTTTAAGGAGCCACAAAGATTTTTTTGGATTGGTACGGAAGGGCAAGGTTTATATAAATTCGACTTAGTAAATGAAGATTTTACTTCAATAGTATATTCAGATAAATATAATATTGATGTTGAAGGTGAACTTCAAATTTTTGCTACTGTTTTTAATAAAAATGGGGATATGTATCTCGGTACGGCAGCAGGGTTACTTCGACTTTCTGAAAACTATTCGAAAATTGAAAAATATAAGCATGATGTATTTAATATTAATAGTATCCAATCCGGTAGAATTAGAACTCTTTTTATGAGCAAAGATAACGTACTGTGGATTGGTTCGGATATCGCAGGATTATCTTATTTTAATGAAGAAGAAAATAAGTTTGTAAAATTTGTTGTCAATCCGGATGATCCGCATGCACTTAGTAATGCTCGAATAAATTGCATTTTTGAAGATAGTAAAGACAGACTTTGGATAGGCACTTGGGGAGGAGGTTTGAACTTGTTGGATAGAGAAACCGGTACTTTTAAGGTATTTTCTACAAAAGACGGATTGCCAAATGATGTAATATATTGCATTTTGGAAGATGATGATAATAATTTATGGTTAAGTACTAATTTGGGTTTAACCCGGTTTAATTATGAGAAAAAGACGATAGTAAATTTTGATGTAAATGACGGTTTGCAGGCAAACGAGTTTAATAAAAATGCGGCGTTTAAGGGAAAAGACGGCACATTATACTTTGGTGGTGTAAAAGGAATAACATATTTTAATCCTAAAGCAATTTTAAATAATATAACAAAACCAAACGTGGTTTTAACTTCGTTCAAACTTTTTAATAAGCCTTCGTTAAACAATAAGGATATTAGTTTAATAAATGAAATTGAGATAAGACCCGAGGATATGGTTTTTAGTTTTGAATTTGCAGCTTTAAGTTATTACCAACCTTATAAAAATAGATATAAATATCGTCTTGTGGGCTTTAGTAACAATTGGATTGATTTGGGTACAAAAAGAGATATAACTTTTACTAATTTAGAACCTGATATCTATTATTTGGAAATTATTGCATCCAATAACGATGGTGTGTGGAATGAAAAACCTTTGGTAATTAAGATAAATGTAATACCGCCCTTTTATAAAACTTGGTATTTTATTGTATTAACAATTTTAGTTTTAGGTGGTTTTATAATTGGGTTTATTTACTTAAAAATTATTGAAAATAAAAAACAGAAAGAAAAACTTGAAAATTTAGTTAATCAAAAAACAAAAGAACTGTTAAAAGTTAACGCTAATTTGTTGCAAGAGATAGATAAAGAAAAAAACTTAATTGAAGAATTGGAAAACGCAAAAGCCGAAGCAGAAAAAGCCGATAAAGCTAAAAGTTTGTTTTTGGCAAATATGAGTCACGAAATTCGTACACCTATGAATTCGGTTATTGGTTTTGCGGAGTTACTTAGGTTGAGTGTTTCCGATTCCAAGTTACTAAATTATATTAATTCAATTATTAATAGCGGAAAAATTTTAATTGCACTAATTGATGATATATTGGATTTATCAAGAATAGAAAGCGGAATATTGAAACTTAATTACGATTTTATAGATATTAATGTTTTTGTTAATTATATAATTAATTCTTTTGAAGCCGAGGCAAATGAAAAAGGACTTTATTTGCGAGTTTCAAATATTGAGGTTAATAATATTTTAATTTACACAGATTCAACAAGGTTAAAACAAATTTTGCATAACCTAATAAGCAACGCTATTAAGTTTACGGAAAAAGGAGGCATAACCGTCAATTTTTCCGGCAAAGAAATTAACAACGAATTAATGAACCTTAAAATTAGTGTTACTGATACAGGTATTGGAATTACCGAAGAGATTAAAAATAAAATTTTTGACAAATTTTTTCAGAATGACGGTCATGCAACACGAAAATATAGCGGTACCGGTTTAGGGTTATCAATTACAAAAAATTTAACTTATTTGTTAAAAGGGGAAATAACTTTAGAAAGTGAAATTGCTAAAGGGAGTACATTTAGTGTAACTTTTAATAATGTTAACTATAAAGAGAATGCAAAAGAATTAATAGCCGAAAGTGAATATGATATTAATTTTGATGAGGTAGTATTTAATAACAAGTTAATTTTAATTGTTGATGATACCGAAATAAACCGTAAACTTATTAAAGCATATTTATCGGGCAATGATCTAAGAACTATTGAAACAAATAACGGAAGCGATGCCGTTAATTTAATACAAGAAGAAAAACCTGATTTGGTATTTATGGACCTGCGAATGCCTGTAATGGATGGTTATGAAGCATGTTCAATTATCAAAAAGGATGATAATTTAAAACATACTATTATTATAGCATTAACTGCTGCAAATTTAGAAGAAGATGAACCTTTAATTAAAGAATCCGGTTTTGACGGATATTTAATAAAACCGATAAAACGTGAAAGATTACTCCTCGAAATTTATAAACACTTACATAGCAGCAAAACCAATACAGAAAGCACTGCAACTATTGTTGATGAAACAACCGATGATGAAAAAATGATATTAGATGAGTATAGAAAACAAGAAATAAAAGATCTGATTTTTGTTTTAAGAACTACATATTTACCAAAAATAAGTCTTTTATTAAGCACGATGATTATCAATCAAATTGAATTGTTTGCTAATAATATAGCGGAATATTCCGAAAAAAATAATATCGAACTAATTAACAAATGGGCAAACGGACTTAAAAATAGCTTAAACAATTTTGATTTACCTATAATAATAAGAACACTTAACGATTTTGGAAATGTTATAGATGATTTAGAAGAGACAATTAAATAAAGTGAATATTACAATTTATTATTGTAAATTTAGTAATTAAGTTTTATAATTTATAGGTAGAGACGTTTTGATTAATTATAATTATGATTATGTTCCTTTTTTTAAAGAAATAATTGGTAATCCTTATGAATTTAATTCAAATATCCATTTTAAAATAAATAATCGGAGATATTTAGGGAATAAATCTAAATTGGTAAATTTTATTAATAGCGTTGTTGTTGAAGAAATAAAAGAGTTTAATTCATTTTGTGATTTATTTGCAGGTACTGGTTCGGTTTCTGCTCACTTTAACAATTTTGATAAAAAAATAATTGTTAATGATATCTTGTTTTCAAATTATATAGTATTAAAAGCTTTTTTTAGCGTTACACAAATTGATTATAAAGTATTACAGGAAAAAATTGAACATTTAAATAATATGAACAATTTTTCGGAGAGCTATTTTTTTGAAACATTCGGTGGTAAATATTTTTCAATAGAAAATGCAATGAAAATTGGTAATATAAGAGAAGAAATAGATAAAATTAGCGAAAATGAGAATGAAAAATATTTATTATTAACATCATTAATTTTTGCAGCTGATAAAGTTGCCAATACAGTAGGCCATTACGATGCGTTTTGTAAAAAGATTCTTAATAAAAATAAGTTATTTTTGTTGATGCCTTTTATTAGATTTGAAAACAATTTTAATAATGAAATATATAGAGTGGACGCTGTAGAATTAGCTCAACAAGTAAAATGTGATGTTTTATACTTAGACCCACCGTATAACTCCCGGCAATATAATAGTGCATATCATGTACTAGAAAATCTTGTAAAATGGGAAAAACCTGAAGTAAAAGGAATTGCAAAAAAGATGGAAATGAATGATACCAAAAGCCGTTTTTGTACAAAACTAGCACCTTTTGATTTTAAGAAGATAATAAATAAGTGTAATTGTAAATATATTATTGTATCATATAATAATACTGCGAACACTATGCATTCGCGTAGTAATGCGCTAATATCCGATAGCTTTATTATAGATGAAATGAGAAAGATAGGCGAAGTGAAAGTTTTTTCAATGGATTACAAGGGTTATACTACCGGAAAAGCGATTAATATGAACAATAAAGAAAGGCTATTTTTTTGTAAAGTTGGGTGATAAATGAGAAAGCCATGGTCAATTTCAACCACAGTTAGAAATCCTGAACGAATTAAACAATTTTTAAGTGTATTAAAAACTTTGGAAAATAAAAAGTGGGATGAAGAAAATCAAAAAAAATTTCAAATACTTTTAATACAAAATAGATTATATGGGAATAATAATACTCAATTTTTAAATGGCTTAAGTCTTTTGCATGTTGAATTGTTAAAAGATTTTACCAAAAAAATTGAATATGGAGTTGCTGAAAAAATTTTTTACGCAAAGGATTATGAAGATCCTGCAATGAGAGGAAGACAGTCAATTAACCCACTAAAAAAATTAGGATTTGTTTCAATTATCGATGGTAAGATAATTTTTAATGATATAGCTAATAGAATGATTAAAGATGAGGCAGATATAGGAGATGTTTTTTTTCGATGTTTTTTAAAATGGCAAATTCCCAACCTATTAAGTAACGATTATAAATACGAAGATGGTTATGATATAATTCCGTTTATTGCTACATTACGTTTGTTTTCATTACTTCATGAACTTGATAATAACTTTAAAGGATTGAGCAGGGATGAATTTGATTATTTTATTCCAACATTAATAAATTATAAAGATATTGAAAATACAGCCAAACAAATAATGGATTTGCGTAAGTTTGGCAAAAGCCAGAAGTTAGATGCTTCCACTAAAAAAAGAAGCTATGTAAACTACCTAAAAATGCTACCGGGAAATGATGAAATTTCAGTAACACCAAAATATATAAATAATTTACATGATTACGGCGATAATATAATAAGGTATTTTAGATTGACCCGTTTCTTTTTGCTGCGAGGTAGAGGGTATTATATAGATTTAGAACCCAGACGAACAATAGAAATAGAAGAGTTATTAAAGATATCTAAAGGTAATTCCATAAAATTTAAAAGTTTAAGCGATTATCAAAATTATTTAGAGGATGAAAGAAAGCCTATTTTACCTTGGTTACAGAAAGAACTGTTATGTAAAATTGCTAATGAATTAATTGTTGAGGCAAAAAAGCTATGTGTCGAAAATTTAATACTTTTGCCGGAGGAGATTAAGCTGATTGAACAAAATGCGGTTTTTACCGAGAATATTATCGCCGAATTACGTAAAATTAAAAACAACATTCAAGATAAAATTAAATATTTGGAATCTCAAAACATTGATAATCTTAAATTATATATCGAAGAACTTGAAAATATTGACCAAAATAATAATAAAGCCTTAGAATTGGAGAAGTTGATATCTTATTGCCTCTTTTCATTAAATGATGCTCTAAGCATAAAACCAAATTATCCTGTTGGTGACGATAATCAGCCTATATTTTTTGCTCCAGCAAATAAACCGGATATTGAATGTTATTATAGAAAGTTTAATGCTATTTGCGAAGTTACAATGCTTAAATCTAGGGACCAATGGTATAACGAAGGGCAACCGGTTATGAGACACTTCAGAGAATTTGAACTAAAAAGCGATAAACAATCATTTTGTATATTTATTGCTCCGGTTCTTCATCGCGATACTCTAAATACGTTTTGGATTTCTGTTAAGTATGAGTATGAGGGGGCGTCACAAAAGATAATACCTTTAACCATTGATGATTTCCTTAATATTTTAAAAACCTTTATTAAAATTAAAGAACTTAATATTACATTTACTCATGAAAATCTGATGGAATTATTCAATTCTATTATGGTTTTGTCTAAAACAGAAAAGGATGTATTAGCTTGGAGGAAGAGTATTCAAAAAAGTATTAATGATTGGATAGAAAGTTTTAATGGAAAAGATAATGGAAATTAATAAATTATATTTAGGCGATTGTATAGAAATAATGCAAAACAAAATAGAAGATAATTCTATTGAATTGGTTTTTGCGGATCCACCATATAACTTATCTGGAAATGGATTAAAACTTCAAGGTAATAAAACCGGTGGGGATTGGTATATGGTTAATGAACTATGGGATAAGATGGATGATGAAACATATAGGAGTTTTTCTCTTAATTGGATCTCGCAAGCAATTAGATGTCTAAAAGAGAACGGTTCAATTTATATATCTTGTACCTATCATAATATTGCAGAGATAATTTCTACATTAAAAGAAAAAAAAATTAAAATTAATAACATAATTACTTGGCAAAAAACCAATGCAATGCCTAGCTTAACTAAAAGAATGTTTACCCATTCTACAGAATTTGTGGTTTGGGGGGTGAAAGGGAAAAACTGGATTTTTAATTATGAGGAGATAAAAAATATCAATCCGGAAAAACAATTGGACGGTTCGTTAAAACAAATGAGGGATGTTTGGGCTATTCCTATTGTTCAAGGCAAAGAAAGATTAAAAACTGAAGACGGAAGAGCATTGCACCCAACTCAAAAGCCTGTTGAATTATTAAAAAGAATCATCATTGCATCTAGTAACGAGGGAAATATTGTGTTAGATCCTTTTGTAGGCAGTGGAACCACGGCGTATGTAACTACACTTTTAAATAGAAATTATATTGGTATTGAGAAAGAAGAGTTATATTATTATGCAGCTTTAAAACGTATTGAAGAAGCAAATAATAACTTGTTTTTTAATAAAACCAATTAATTAAAATTTAATTATTCCATGAATAACCGTAAAAATATTTTGACTAATTTCATTTTAAAGAAGAATAATGAAAATTGAACAAAATTTTGTAAATTTATAATCTTATTTAAAATTTTTATAGGATAAAATGTCCGCAACGCCTTTAATGAGTCAATATCATAAAATAAAACTGGATAATCCGGATACTATTTTATTATTTAGGGTTGGGGATTTTTTTGAAACATTTGACGAAGATGCAAAATTATCTTCAAAAGTTTTAGGAATAACCTTAACAAAACGGGCAAACGGTCAAGCAGGAGATGTGCCTCTTGCAGGGTTTCCACATCATGCAATAGATACCTATTTACCAAAACTTGTACGTGCCGGTTATAGGGTTGCTATTTGCGAACAAATGGAAAATCCTAAATTGGTTAAGGGAATAGTAAAACGCGAAGTTGTTGAAGTTGTTACCCCCGGTGTTACTCTATCCGATAAATTGTTAGATTATAAAAACAACAATTATTTAGCTGCGTTTTTTATATTAAGCGATACTGTAGGCATTTCATTTTCGGATATTTCGACAGGTGAGTTTTTTGCTTATGAAGTTCCTATTACCGAAATTTCCCAGCAGATAGGATTAATTAATCCTGCAGAAATACTTATTGCAAAAAAGCAAAAACCAATAATTGAACCTTTGTTAACCAAGTTAAACTGTAATGCCCGTTTAACAAAACTTGATGATTGGTTATTTACGTTAGATTTTACACGTGAACTATTATTAAATCATTTTGAAACTAAAACTTTGAAAGGTTTTGGAATCGAAAATTTTGAATGCGGTGTAATTGCCGCAGGGGCGGTATTAAATTATTTACGAGAGACACAAAAAACCGGGCTAACCCATATTACAAAAATTGCCAAGTATAATCCTTCGGATTATATGTTATTGGATTCTTCCACAAAACGCAATTTAGAAATAACATTTACCATGCAAGACGGTAATAGAGAAGGTTCGTTATTTGGCATTCTTGATAAAACGGAAACGCCCATGGGTGCAAGAATGCTTAAACGTTGGATTTCTGCACCATTAACCAGATTGGATTTGATAAATAAACGACAAGAAGCAGTAAATGAATTATTTTTACAAAAAAAACTTAGAAAAAATTTACGCGAAGAAATTAAAGAAATAGGTGATTTGGAAAGGCTGATTTCTAAAGCATGTACTAATAGAATAAATCCTCGTGAATTAATTATATTAAAACAATCATTAAAAAAAATACCTTTAATTAAACAATTATTAGATATCACTACGGTAAAAAGTTTAGTTGATATTAAAGATAAATTAAACCAACTTGATTCAATTGTCGAAAAAATTGAACTGGGTATTAGCGATAATCCTTCCGTTACTTTATCGGACGGAGATGTGATACGTTCGGGATATAACGCCGAATTAGATGAGCTACGAGACCTTAAATATAATGCAAAAGATAAGCTTGCAAATTTTCAAAAAGAAGAAAGAGAAAGAACGGGAATTAATTCCTTAAAGGTAAGTTACAATAAAGTTTTTGGCTATTATATCGAAATTAGTAATGCCAATAAAGAAAAAGTACCCGATAATTATATAAGAAAACAGACTTTAGTAAACGGTGAAAGATATATAACACCGGAATTAAAGATTTATGAAGATAAAATTCTTAATGCCGAAGAACGGATTTCGACAATAGAATATACCTTATTTAACGAGATACGAACTTTTGTAGCTTCGGAATCGATAAAAATTCAAGAGAATGCTAAATTAATAGCTATGTTGGATTGTTATGTTTCAATATCGGATTGTGCGGAATTATATAATTATGTTAAGCCTATTGTTGATAATAGCAATAAACTGGAAATAATTGAAGGAAGGCATCCTGTTGTTGAACGTGTATTACCTCCTGGAGAAAAGTTTTCGCCTAACGATTGTAAGCTGGATAACGATGAGACTCAAATAATTATTTTAACGGGTCCAAATATGGCAGGTAAATCGGTTTATTTAAGACAAATTGGACTAATTGTTTTGCTTGCTCAAATCGGTTCTTTTGTTCCTGCAAAATCGGCTCATATAGGAATGGTTGATAGAATTTATACAAGGGTTGGTGCAAGCGATAATATTTCTGCCGGCGAAAGTACTTTTTTGGTCGAAATGCAAGAAGCTGCCAATATATTAAATAATGCAACAAGTAAAAGTTTGATTTTATTAGATGAAATAGGAAGAGGTACTTCTACTTTTGACGGAATTTCGATAGCATGGTCTATTACGGAATATTTGCACGAAAACAGACAAATTGCCGCAAAAACATTATTTGCAACACATTATCACGAGTTAAATGAAATGGCAAGTATGTTTCCAAGAATTAAAAACTTTAAAGTTGAAGTACGCGAATATGGAAATAAAGTAATATTTTTACATAAAGTTACACCTGGTGGAGCAGATCATAGTTACGGAATTCAAGTTGCACATATGGCCGGTTTGCCAATTGCTGTTACAGATAGGGCTAAAGAAATACTGCTTAATTTAGAAAATAAGGAACTTACACCAATTGAAGTTAAAAAAGCAAAATTAAATAAATTGAAAGATACCAGTAGTTATTATCTTAATTTGTTTGAATTATGCGATGATGAATTAAGAAATGAAATTTCAAACATCCCAATTGATAATTTAACACCTATTGAGGCATTAAATAAATTAAATGAACTTAAAAAGAAAATTGAAAACTAATACAATAATCTATATCGGTTTGTTTATTGTTGTTGTGTTAACAGCAACTTGGGTTATTTTTAAAATGACCGATGATAAATTGTCTGATGAAGAAGTGTACATTAATGCAGTTGAATATTTAAGGAGTGCTAGAGATTCGGGGAAAATTAGAAACGAAAGTGAGAATTCAGATTTACCGGAATACTTTCCGGTTAATCCCGAATTTAGATTTAAATCGAAATTTTATTTAGTTGATACACCCGATACAGTAATAATTACCAAATCATTAGGCGGAAAAGAGGAGAGAATTAAAATTGGGTATGTAGTAATTAATTATAAAGGGAAAGATTATAAATTATATATTTATAGTTCTTTTGCCGGTCAAAAGGTATTCTATATCTTTTTTAAAGATTTGACTACGGGAGTTACAACTGAAGACACAGGAAGATACATAGAAATTAAAAAGTTAGATATAGATGATTTTTTGTATGATATAGACTTTAATTTTGCATATTTTTCAAGCCGGTTTAATCCTGATTCTAAATCGATACTAATTTTTGATGAAAACAAACTTGATTTTGCCGTAGAAGCAGGCGAAAGAATTAAAATAAAGGAGTAACACGTGGTTGTTATATTAGAAAACAATGTAAGTGAAAAACAGTTAGAGTTAATAATTGAAAAACTTAAAAACTTTGGCTTTGATGTACATCTTAGTAAAGGTGTACAACGAACAATAATAGGGGCAATTGGCGTTAAGCCCGATTTTGATACTCGAAAGGTTAAAATTATTGACGGCGTAGCCGATGTATATCGAATTACAGATCCATTTAAATTAGCAGGTAGAAGTTTTAAAGAAGAAAATACAATTATTAAAATAAAAGATGTTGAAATAGGCGGAAATAAAATAGTAATGATGGCAGGACCTTGTTCGGTTGAAAGCGAAGAGCAAGTTTATAGACTTGCGGAAGTTGTTGCTAAATCCGGTGCTCAAATATTAAGAGGTGGGGCATTTAAGCCCAGGTCTTCCCCTTATGCATTTCAGGGAATGGGTGAAGAAGGATTAAGATTGTTGCGTCAAGCTGCCGATAAATACGGTTTATTGGTAATTACAGAAGTAATGAATTCAGGGCAAATTGATTTAATTGCAAAATATGCCGATATTTTTCAGGTAGGTGCACGTAATATGCAGAACTTTGACTTGCTAAAAGACTTAGGCAAAACTGAAATACCGGTAATGCTAAAAAGAGGTTTATCCGCAACTATTGAAGAATGGTTGATGTCAGCCGAATATATATTGGCAAACGGTAATAAAAACGTTTGTTTATGCGAGCGCGGAATTAGAACATTTGAAAAATATACCAGAAATACTTTTGATATTAGTGCAATTCCGGTAGTGCATAAAAAAAGTCATTTACCGGTAATAGCAGACCCAAGCCATGCAACAGGTTTAAGGGCTCAAGTTCCGCCTATGGCACGTGCTGCAGTAGCCGCCGGGGCAGATGGATTGATGATTGAAATACATCATGACCCGGATAACGCGCTTTCAGACGGTCCTCAGGCGTTAATTCCGGATAGTTACTTAAAGCTAATTCAAGAGCTTCGTACTATTGCACAAGCGATAGGAAGAGATATATAAATGTCAATTAATAATTTTTCGGTTTTAGGATTGGGTCTAATTGGGGCTTCTTTGGCTAAAGCGGTTAAATCCGCTTTTCCCGATTCCTTTATTACCGGCTATGATTTGCCCGAGATAACAAGTAAGGCGTTAGAGTACGGTATTATTGATGAAAAAATAGATGATATTTTTGCTTCACTAAATTCCCAAATTATTTATTTATGTTTACCGGTTAATTTGTCTATAGAGGTATTTAAAAAATTAGTACCTAAATTGAACAAAGATCAAATTATTTCGGATGTTTGTAGCGTTAAAGGTGTATTTCAAGAAATATGGGATAATTCCAATAGCAATGGAATTTATGTAGGCGGGCATCCTATGACGGGAAAAGAAAAAGGGGGAATAGATAACAGTGACCCTTTATTATTTGAAAATAGTACTTATATTCTTACAAACACAAATAATATAATTTTGGAATTATTAAATAAAATTGGTGCAAGGGTTACTATTCTTAATCCTTTTTTACATGATAAAGTTGTTGCGGTTGTAAGTCATCTCCCACAACTTTTATCCGTTAATTTGGTTAATTTTGCAGCAAATTGCAATAATGAAGTAAATTTTATCGATTTTGCCGCCGGTGGATTTCGAGATATGACAAGAATTGCTTCCAGCGATTATCGTATTTGGGAGTCGATAATTACAAATAATAAAACAAATATTATTAATTCAATTGATCTATTTATTGATAAGTTGAATGAAATAAAGGCAGATATTACAATAAACGAACATGTTAAATTAAATCATGAATTTAACAAGGCACGTAAGCATAGAGACGAAATTCCCAAAACATCTAAAGGTTTTTTAATTCCTTTGCACGAAATATATGTTTTTGTTAAGGACGAGCCGGGTGTTATAAGTAAAATATCCACTACATTATTTTCTAACGGAATAAACATTAAAGATATTGAACTATTAAAGATTAGAGAAGGTACAGGGGGTACTTTTAGATTATCTTTTGAAAGCGAAACGGATGCCGAAAAAGCACAAGAATTAATGAGTTCTATAGGATATATTACAAAATAATTACCTTTCAAAAGGATGATTGTTGTCGTCAAAATCAGGGCGATAGTAATCGGGGGCTTCCATACCTTGCAAAAATCCATTAGTAAAACCTAAAGAAATTAATTTGTCCTCAACTTTGCAATATTCATTATATCTAAGTTTTCGCGATAATAAAGGTACTTTATCCGCATTATACGCAGGGTAATATTGTGACATTAGACTAATAAATACTTCTGTTCCTAAATTGGCTTTTAACCAATGCAATGTATCTATTGTTTCGCTAATTTCATTTGGTAAAACCAAAAGCCTAACAATTAATCCTCTCTTTGCAATTCCGTCTTCATCTGTTATTAAATTTCCTACTTGTTTAAACATTTCGGTAATTGCAAGACGTGAATGTTTAACATATTCTTTTCCACCGGAAAACTTTCGTGCATACAGATCCGATGCATATTTTATATCAGGCAAGTAAATATCTATTATTCCATCCAAATGTTTAATTGCCTCAAAATTATCATACCCGTTGGAATTGTAAACCAATGGTAATTGTAATCCCTTTTTTGCCGCAATATAAATACCTTCGGTAATTTGAGCAATATAATGTGAGGGAGAAACAAAATTTATATTGTGTACCTTTTTATCCTGTAACTTTAACATTATATCTGCTAATTGTGTTGGTGTATAATTACTAAAATTAGCTTTATTTTTATTTTGGCTTATTTGATGGTTTTGGCAGTAAATACAGTGTAAATTGCAGTTGGCAAAAAAAATTGTTCCGCTACCGTTTTTTCCGGATATTGGTGGCTCTTCTCCATGATGATCACAATAACTGGCTACTAATATTTCATTTCCGGTTTTACAAAACCCCTTTTGATGTTCAAGTCTATTTACGTTACAATTATGAGGGCACAAATTACATGATTTAAGGTTATTGTTTAATAGTTGTACTCTTTCTAATAGTTCCCCGGATTTTAATAATTCGTTGTAACGATAATACATAAAAGTGAATTTATAATTTAATAAGTTAAATGAATAATTAAAAAGTATTTAATTAATCAAAAAATCAGTTTTAATAATAAAATTCTCCCCTTAAGTTTAGTTTAAAATATAAAATAAGAGGAGAATTTATAAAATATTTGATTATTTATTTTTTAACAATTTTTTGGCTTTTGTAATAATATTTTCAACGGTCAAGCCATATTTTTCATACAAAACTTCATAAGGAGCACTTGCTCCGTAGGTTTCTATACTAATCATATCACCATTTGAACTTAAGTATTTGTCCCAACCGTGTCTTACACCTGCTTCAATGGCAAGTCTGTTTTTACATTCTTTAGATAATACGCTATTTTTATATTTAGTATCTTGTTTATCGAATAGTTGAGTACAGGGGATGCTAACAACGTTAACTTTTACTCCGTTTTTCTCAAGTTTTTCTGCTGCTTCCAAACATAAATTAACTTCGCTACCTGATGCCATAAGTATTAAATCGGGGTTTGTTGCCGATTTTTTTACAATATATGCACCTTTTAACGTGCCAGAGGCTTTTGAATATTTATTCCTATCAATAAGTTTTATATTTTGTCGGGATAGAGCTAACGAAACAGGAGCTTTATTGTTTTGTATAGCGAATTTCCAAGCATAAACGGTTTCGTTTGCATCAGCAGGTCTAAACACATAACTATTTGGTATGCAACGTAATGCAGAAAGTTGTTCTATCGGTTGATGTGTTGGTCCATCTTCACCTAAACCGATGCTATCATGCGTAAAAACAAAAATTGGATTAATATGCGATAATGCAGCAATTCTAACAGCCGGACGCATGTAATCGCTAAAAACCAAAAAAGTACCGCCGTACGCAATGACACCTCCGTACATTACCATTCCGTTTAATATTGCCCCCATAGCATGCTCTCTAATACCAAAATGGATGTAACGTCCTGTTGGGTTTTCAGGAGAAAAAGAGTTTGAGTTTGCAGGTCTTGTGTTGTTTGAAGGGGTTAAATCGGCGCTTCCGCCAACCAAGTTCGGAATTTTAGTAGCCAAATAATCCAGTATTTTACCGCTTGCAACACGAGTGGCAATACTTTGGCTGTAATCGGTAAATTCTGGAATATCTAATGTATCGGGATTACTACCAGTTATTGATTCAGTAAATTCGGCAGCTTCATTTGGATATGCTTTTGAATACTTTTCAAACAAATTATCCCATTCAATGTTTAATTGCATCCCTTTTACTTTTACTTTTTCAAAGTGTGCATAAACTTCTTCTGGTATAAAAAACTCTTCTTTATATTCCCAGCCTAAATTTGCTTTGGTTAATGCCAACTCTTCTTTTCCCAAAGGTGAACCGTGTACGCTCGATTTCCCTTGTTTATTTGGGCTTCCAAAACCGATAGTAGTATCCACAACAATTAAAGTAGGTGCATTAGTAAATTCTTTTGCTTTATTTACCGCTTCGTTTAATTCATGCAAATTATTTGCATCGCTTACATGTAAAACATTCCAACCGTAAGCAGCAAACCTATTACTTACATTCTCGCTCATTGCAAGAGAAGTGCTGCCGTCTATTGTAATTTTATTGTTATCATAAAATACAATTAAATTATTAAGTTTATTATGACCTGCAAAAGCAGCTGCTTCGTGCGTTATACCTTCCATCATATCACCGTCTCCGGCAATAACATAAATAAAATTATTAATAATCGAATAATTCGGTTTATTATACTTGGCGGAAAAATAATGTCCGGTTAAAGCCATACCAACGGCGTTGGCAAAACCTTGACCTAACGGACCGGTAGTCGTTTCAACTCCGGGAGTTAAACCAAACTCGGGATGACCCGGGGTAATACTTCCGTACTGTCTAAAGTTTTTAATATCTTCCAAACTTATTTCATAACCGCATAAATGGAGCGAGCTATATAACATAGAACTTCCGTGACCGGCAGATAAAACAAATCGATCCCTATTTAGCCAATTTGGGTTATTGGGATTGTGTTTCATAATGTTGGCATAAAGCAAGTAAGCAATCGGTGCACATCCTAATGGTAAACCCGGATGTCCGCTATTTGCTTTTTGAATGGCTTCTGCAGAAAGTATTCTAATTGTATTAATACATTTTTGGTGAATCGGATTACTTAATTCCGGCATAACTTTTCTCCATGTCTATATTTAACTTATTATTTTACCGTCAATTACAGGCGATACACATATTAACGGATTTTCAGGAAGTTCAAAATGTTCAAAAATTTCATTAAATAATTTGTGTTCTTGTCCCTGTTTTTGTAATTTATTAAACTGTCTGTATTTCATTAATTCGCCTTTATTGCTAATCGGTGCATTAAAACCGATTGATCTATTAATATCTTTATTGGCTTGCAATTTAAGGAACTCGATTTTCTCAAAATCGCTCCCATCCTTTTCGTAGGCAATCCCTTTTAGTTCTTTTATATACTCGCCTTCAATTATTATGTAAATATTAACAATTTTTTCTAACAAATTTCATCCAATTTAAAAATACAAACTTTTAATTTACAAGTTTTTATAATGTTAAACAAATGTTTTTTTATATGTAAAGTCTTTATATATCAATTAACAAATGCTTTTAAAAATTAATTAATACAAAGAAACAGTACTTAATTATTGTGTTAACATTTCTTAATACGGTGATTATTAGATAAATATATTTTATATTTATAGTTATTATTTTTAAAGTTATGGAGCAAAAATGACAAAATTAGAAAAATTATCGGAATTGGGACAATCAATTTGGTATGATTTTATAGAAAGAGAATTTGTTACCGGTGGAAAGTTAAAAAGTTTGATAGATGATGGATTACGTGGTATTACATCTAACCCAAGTATATTTGAAAAAGCAATTAGTACGGGAAAACTGTATGATAGCGATATAGAAAATGTTATTACAAAAACTACCGATACTTATGCGGTTTATGAATATTTGGCGTTAAAAGATATTGAAAATGCTGCAGATTTAATGATTCCCGTTTATGAAAGGACAAACGGATTAGATGGTTATGTAAGTATTGAAGTAAACCCGGATTTGGCTTACGAAAATAAAAAAACATTTGATGAAGCAGTTAGGTTATTTACAACATTAAAACGTAAAAATATAATGATAAAAGTGCCTGCCACAAATGAAGGGATTGAAGCAGTTGAAGAGCTTATAGCTCATGGCATTAATGTAAATGTTACGTTAATTTTTAGTATTGAAAACTATAAAAAAGTTGCTGCAGCTTATATTAGCGGATTGGAAAAACTGCTTGCAGCAGGTGGAAAGTTAAATTTAGTTTCTTCGGTAGCTTCGTTTTTTGTAAGCAGGCTGGATTCAACATTGGATAAAATGTTGGAAGAAAAAGGAGCAACCGATTTATTAGGTAAATTTGGTGTTGCCAATAGTAAACTTGCTTATAAATATTATCAAGAATTATATAGCAGTCCGCGTTGGAAAAAATTGGAAGAAAACGGTGCAAGACCTCAGCGATTATTATGGGCAAGTACGGGAACAAAAAATAAAGCTTATAGCGATACTTTGTATGTTGACGAATTAATCGGTTTTAATACGGTAAATACTGTACCTCCCGCAACTTTAAATTCTTTTATTAATAAAGGAATAGTTGAAGAACGTTTAACTAAAGAAGTTGAAATAGCTGAAGCAGCTTTTAATAAATTAATAGATTTAGGTATCTCAATAGATGAAGTTACAAATAAATTACAATTAGATGGTATTAATGCGTTTATAGACTCGTTTAACGGCTTGTTAAATACTTTATCAACCAAAATTAATAAAGTTATTAAAAATAAAATCGAAAATGTTAAATACCATAATATTAATCCAAATTACATAAATAATTTAACCGTTTATGTTGACGAAAAAATATCCGAAAAAATATGGGATAAAGATTATACAATTTGGAGTAATTCACCAACTGAAATAACAAATCGTTTAGGTTGGTTAGAAGTTGCAGAAAAAAGTAAAGAAGAAATTACAAATATTCAACAATTGACAGAACAGCTAATTGCAGAAGGAATTGATAAAGCCGTATTACTTGGAATGGGAGGAAGCAGTTTGGCACCCGAAGTTTTTGCCAAAACATTTGGTAAAAAAGAAGGATATTTGGACTTATCCGTTTTAGATAGTACGCATCCCGAAATGGTTTTAAATTTACGAAGTACAATAGATTTTGAAAAAACAGTTTTTATTGTATCTACAAAATCAGGCGGTACGGTCGAAACATTTTCGTTTATGAAATATTTTTATAACGAAGTTTTGTCAGCTTTAGGAATTGATAGAGTAGGAAATCATTTTATAGCAATAACAGACCCCGGTAGTGGTTTAGAAGCGGTTGCAATTGAGTTAAATTTTAGAAAAATATTCTTGAACGATCCTAATATTGGAGGTCGCTTTTCGGCACTATCATTATTTGGAATGGTACCAGCAGGTTTAATAGGTGTAGATTTAAACTTGCTCTTATCTCGCGTTAGCAATGCAATTAATTGCAGTAAACTAAATAATTTGGAATTTAATACAGGCTTAAAAATAGGGGCTTTGGTTGGGAAATATGCAAAAGATAAAAAAGATAAATTAACCTTTATTTTAAGCGAAAATTATAAAAATTTTGGCGTTTGGGCAGAACAGTTAATAGCCGAAAGTACCGGAAAATTTGGTAACGGAGTATTACCTATTGAAGGTGAACCTGTTTACAATGAAAGATATTATAGCGAAGATAGAGTTTTTGTTTATATTCATACAAAAAACGAAATCGAACTAAAAGAAAAAGTTGAAGTTTTAATTAATTTAGGGGCTCCGGTTATTGAATGTATTACGGAAGATATTTATGATTTAGGTGCCGAATTTTACAGATGGGAATTTGCTACAGCGGTTATGGGTGTGGAATTAAAGCTAAATCCTTTTGACCAGCCAAATGTTGAATCGGCAAAAATAGTTGCACGAGCTATGGTTAAAGAATATCAAGAGACCGGCAAAATTACTGAATTGAATAAATATTTTAGTAATGAATTAATTGATGTTTGTGATCCGTTAAATATTAATAAAATTGAAGATATTATTCCTACTTTGATGAAAAATATTGATAGACTTACACAAAGTATAGGATTAACACCATACTTGGCAATTCAGGCATATTTAAATATGTCGGATGATATTAACGAAGTTTTGCAAGGGTTAAGAAATAAAATAACCGAAACTTATAAAATAGGAACAACTTTAGGGTATGGTCCAAGATTTTTACATTCAACAGGTCAATTGCACAAAGGGGATGCCGGTAACGGTATATTTTTACAGATTATTGACGAAACCGGTGAAGCAATATCTATACCCGATAATGCGGGAAGCGATAAATCTTCTATTTCATTTGGAGTACTTGTTCGTGCCCAAGCATTAGGTGATAGAAAAGCGCTTTTAGATAACAATAGAACTATTGTTACTATTATAATTAAAAAAGATATAAAAGAAACATTATTAAAATTATAATTAAAAATAGGCGAAATAGACTAATGGATAAAAACCCAAGTGTTCCGGTTAATAAAACTAAAGTTGCAAAAATAAATTTAATTTTGGCTTATCCGCTTATTTTATTAATCAGGTTTTATCAAATGTTTATTTCGCCTGTTTTACCTCCTTCTTGCAGATACACACCTACTTGCTCGGCATATACTTTAGAAGCACTTAAAAAATATGGTTTTTTCAAGGGAGGATATTTAGGAGCAAAAAGAATTTTAAGCTGTCATCCTTGGGGGGGAAGCGGGTACGATCCCGTACCATAGTGAAATAGAAATATTAATTATTAATTTAACAGTAAAAATATGTAATTAAATTTTGAATGTTTGCTAAAACTAAAAATGATAGAACAACCTGTTTTTAATAAATAACATTCAAATTTACAAATGATTATGGTATTATGATTAAAAATTAACAAATAGGGTGTGAAAATTGAAAAAACTAAAAAAAATTATTTTGATAGTTATACTTACCGGTATAAACTTATATTCACAATCGCAATTTCAACAGTTTATTAATAGGGTAAACTCTGTAAGCGATGTTAACCAAAAAAATATTATTGTTGATAGTTTTATGGTTGTTGCAAGAGCTTCGGGTATTCCATTTATTGAAGGAAATGTTGCAAATTTTATTTATCGCGGAAGTGCAAATACGGTAAGTATTGCGGGAGATATGACAGGTTGGGATGCAAATATTGCGAAATGCACAAAACTGCAGGGTACAAACTTTTTCTATTTTTCGCAGGGGTACGAACTAAATGCAAGGTTGGATTATAAAATTGTATTAAACGGAAGCAACTGGATTTTAGACCCTGAAAACCCTAAAACTTGCCCCGGCGGTTATGGACCTAATAACGAACTTGCTATGCCCTTATTTGTTCAACCCTGGGAAATAAGAGCAAACCCAAATGCCCCTCAATTTACAACCGTTACTAAAATAATGCATAGTGTTATATTAAATAGAAGTTATACTTTAAATATTTTGCTGCCTCCCGATTATAATACTTCTTCTAAATATTATCCCACGGTTTATTTTCAAGACGGAAGTGATTATCTAAATTTGGGAAGTGCAAAAAATATTTTGACTAACTTGTTGGATAGTAATAAAATATGCGAGGTAATTGCAGTATTTGTTACTCCGACAAACAGAAATGATGAATATGCGGGAAATAATCGATTTTTATATGCTTCGGCTTTTGTGAACGAACTTGTTCCGTTTATTGATGCCACATATAGGACTATAAATAATAATTACGAAAGATTGGTTTTGGGGGATTCGTTTGGCGGCAATATAAGTGCGTTAATTTCGTATAATTATCCTGATGTTTTTGCAAATTGCGGGCTGCATTCGGCTGCATTTTGGCCTTACGATTACGAAGTATATAAAATGATAGCAAACGGAGAGAAAAAAAATATTAAATTTTATTCTGTTTGGGGTACTTATGAATCATTGTTTTTGAATTTAAGGATATTTACCGATAGCTTAAATTCAAAAGGTTACATTAATGCTACAAACGAACTACCACAAGGTCATAGCTGGGGTTTATGGCGTTCTACGTTAGATGAAATATTAATGTATTTCTTTCCGGCTAATATCGTTGGTCTAAAAAACGAAGAATTTTTTGCTTCAAACTTTACATTAAATCAAAATTATCCTAATCCGTTTAATCCTAATACTACAATAATTTTTGAGCTTAAAAACGAGCAAGATATAGAATTAAGTGTATTTAATACATTGGGTGAAAAAGTTGCAGTTTTATGTGAGGGGAATTTTACACAAGGTTTGCATAGTGTAAATTTTAATGCACAAAATTTAAGTAGCGGTATATATTTTTATTCGTTAAATTTAAAAAATGTAAATAAACAAATTACCAAAAAAATGGTTTATTTAAAATAGGAGTTATAAATGATTAGCAAAGAATTGTTAGATATTTTATGCTGTCCGCTTTCACATGCCGATTTGGTTTTAGATGAAAATACTTTAGTTAGCACAGACGAAAAGACAAGAAAAAGATATAGAATAGAAGATGATATACCTATTATGCTTATCGACGATTCCGAAGAACTGGATTACGACACTTGGAAAAAGATAATGGAAAAACATAACATTACAAAAAAATGATTATTAAAACCGAGCCGGAATTTATTGATAGTTATTTAAATGATGCTGCCAACTTTAAGGGGCGTTGTGAGGCGGTGTATATTGCCGAAAGCATTGAAGATATTATTACTGTAGTTAAGTATTGTAACATCAGCAACATTAAATTGACTGTTTCGGGAAATAGAACAAGTTTAACCGGTGCAGCCATCCCGATGGGGGGTATTGTTTTATCTGTTGAAAAATTTAATAAAATTAAAGAAATAGATTGCGAAGGTAAATTTATTATTACCGAACCGGCAGTAATGTTATGTGATTTGAAGGAGGCAGTAAAAAATGAAGGCTTATTTTATCCGGCAGACCCTACCGAACAAAACTGTTATATAGGTTCTACAATATCAACTAATGCAAGCGGTGCACGAACATATAAATTCGGTTCTACAAGAAACTTTGTTGAAGAACTAAAAATTATTACTCCCACAGGCGATAAGCTTAACTTGGTAAGAGGAAAAATATTTGTTGAAAAAGGGAATGTAGAACTAATTACCGAAAACGGCAACAAATTAAATTTAGTAATTCCTGATATTAATTTACTTTTAACAAAAAACAGTGCAGGTTACTATTGTAAAGAGGGGATGGATGTAATAGATCTATTTATTGGCAGTGAAGGAACTTTAGGTGTAATTTACGAAATTAAATTAAAGTTACTAAAACTACCGGATAAAATATTTTCCTCAGTTGTGTTTTTTGATGATATAAATACGTGTTTTAACTTAATAGAATTTATAAAAGCTTTAAAAGATGATATAATAAAACCTATGGCTTTGGAGTTTATGGATAAAAATTCTATTAATATGTTAAAAAAAGAATATTCAAATATTCCTAATAATGCGGTTGCATGTTTGTGGATTGAACAAGATTCAGGCAATGCCGAGTATGAAAGTATAATAAATAGATATATTGAAATATTTGAAGATTTCGGAATTGATACAACAACAGTATGGTTTGCTTTTTCGGATACAGAATTAGTGGAATTTCAAAAATTTAGACATGCAATTCCGTCACTTGTAAACGAATATATAACAAAAAATAATTTTGTAAAAATAGGTACCGATATTGCAGTGCCGGATAAGGTATTTAGACAATTTTATTTTGAGTGTTTAAGTAATGTTGAATTATCCGGAATAAACTATACTGCATACGGTCATTTTGGCAATTCGCATCTTCACTTAAATATGTTACCAAAGAATAGTGACGAAATTGTTGTAGCAAAAGAAATTTATTATAATTTATGCAAATTAGCAGTAAATAATAAAGGAACATTTTCTGCCGAACACGGTATCGGTAAAATAAAATCTAAATTTATGCCGCTTATGTATAACGAAGATACTATTAATAAGTTTGCAAACATAAAAAAAGTGTTAGACCCAAATTTAATACTTAATATTGGAAATATTTTAGAAGAAAAGTATTTATATGAAGTTTAATATTATTTTTATATCGTTTTTTTGTTATATCGGGGTTTTTGCACAAGGGCTAAATCTTGAAAATAAGTATAGACTTGCATCAAGTTACGAACAAGCAGGAATGCTTGAAAAAGCCAAAGAAATATATGCCGAAATTTATTCCGCATCCCCCAATAATTATTTATATTTTGAAGGACTAAACAGGGTATTATTAACCTTAAAAGATTACGAAGGTTCTGAAAAAATATTAAAAGAAAGGATTAAAACTTATCCTTACGATATTAATAATTACGGATTATTAGGTTCTACTTATTATTTAATGAATAAACAGAACGAAGCATTTGATATTTGGGATGCGGCTATTAAAACAAATGCCGGACAAATTAATAATTATAGAATTATTGCAAATTACGCAATACAAAACAGGGCTTTTGATAAAGGGGTAGAATATTTAAAACGTGGAATGGAAATTAGTAACGATAAAAATATTTTTGCTTTTGATATTGCCGGTTTGCTTGTGATGACAATGAAATACGGTGATGCTGCCGAAGAGTTTTGTAAAATACTAGTTAACCAACCAACTCAAGTAGAAAATATAAAAGCACGTCTTTCTCCTTCTTTAACACAACACGAAGCAATTGAACAAGTACTTAAAGTAGTAAACAAATACGCCGAGAGTAATAATAGCAATAGTTCTTTTTACGAGTTATTAACATTTTTATATGTTCAAAACGATGATTATAATAACGGGTTTGAAAACGTTGTTAAATGGGATAATTTAAGCCAATCATCGGGTGCCAAAATATACAATTTTGCAAACGAATCTTTAAATGAAAATAATTTTGAATATGCGGCAAAATCTTTTAATTATATTATAAAAAACTATCCTTCAAGCGTTTATGTTCCAATCTCAAAAATTGGGTTTGTAAGGTCATTATATAGTTCGTTAAAAGAAAAATACGAAAAGATAAATCCGAGTTGGAAAGAGTATTCATTGCCCGATACGATAGGGGCGAACGAATATTTTCCTATCATAAATACATATAAAATGTTAATAAATGAATACCAAACAAATCTTGATATAAAAACCGAAGCACTATATTATATTGGTGAAATATTCTATTCCAAACTTAATTTAAATGATAGTGCTAAAATATATTTTAAAGAGATAGCAGAAAAATTTCCAATTTCCGGTTTTTCGGGTAAATCGCTATTTGGTTTGGCGGAAATATCTATAATAGAAGGCAATTTATCTGAAGCAGAAGCTTATTACGATAAAATACTGTTGTATCGTAGAGTTGGCAAAGGTGAATTAAAAGAAGCCGAATATCAAAAAGCCAAAATAAGCTTCTGGCAAAACGATATTGAAAAAGCTTTAAATAGACTAAATAATGTAGTAAAAGAGCTTAATGAAAATATAACTAACGATGCATTAAGTTTAATTATTACAATAAATTCATTAAAGAACGATTCGTTAAGTTTGGTTAAATATGCTAAAGCGGATTATTTGGCAAATAAACGAGAGTTTAGTGCTGCTGCCGAAATATTTTTAGATTTAACAAATACTGAAGATATTGTTTATCAAAAAAACTTAGCATTATATAATTACTGTAACATGTTATTAGCTTTAAATGATTATAAAAAAGCTGTTATTTTTTTAGAAAACTTGAGTAATAACGAAAATATGAATATCTTTGTAGATAAGTCTTTATTTTTATTGGCAAATTTATACCAATATGGTCTTAAAGATTTGAATAATGCAGGTTTATGCTATCAAAAAATATTGGAAAAATTTCCAAATTCGTTATTTTTAGATAAAGCACGTAAATTTTTAAGTAACAAAAATTAATTTAAGAAGAAATATGAGTACAAACAATATTAAAGAAAAAATTAAATGTTCTTTTTGCGGAAGAGAATCTAACGAAGTATCAAGCTTAATTGCGGGACCGGATGTATATATTTGTGATATTTGCGTAAAAGCAAGCGTTGATATAATTAAAAATAATATGGCTGCCGTAAGCGATAAAGGTTCAAAAAATACTGAATACCTTACTCCAAACCAGATTAAAAAAAGTTTGGATGATTATGTTATTGGTCAAGATCGTGCTAAAAAAGTATTATCGGTTGCGGTTTATAATCATTATAAACGAATAAATTCTAATACAATTCCTTATGATTTGGAAGATGTTGAAATTGATAAAAGTAATATTCTTTTAATGGGACCAACCGGTGTTGGTAAAACCTTACTTGCCCAAACATTGGCTAAAATATTAGATGTCCCTTTTGCTATTGCCGATGCTACAACTTTAACCGAAGCAGGTTATGTTGGTGATGACGTTGAAACTGTTTTAGTTAGATTATTACAAGCTGTAAATTATGATTTGGAAAAAGCTCAAAAAGGGATTGTATATATTGATGAGATTGATAAGATTGCCAGAAAAAGCGAAAGTACTTCTATTACTCGAGACGTATCAGGCGAAGGCGTTCAACAAGCTTTGTTAAAAATATTGGAAGGAACTGTTGCAGGTGTTCCGCCTAAAGGGGGACGTAAACATCCGGAACAGAATTTAATTAGTATTAATACAAAAAACATTTTGTTTATTGTTGGCGGTGCTTTTGACGGAATTGAACCTATTATTGCAAGCAGAATTAATAAAAGTTCGTTTGGATTTACAAGTCCGATAGATGAAAAAAAGGTTTCTAAAGAAGATTTAATGCAATTAACTCAGCCGGAAGATTTGTTACGTTTTGGCTTAATACCGGAATTAATTGGTAGATTACCCGTAATTGCTCCTTTACAACCTTTAAACGAAGAGGCATTTAAAAGTATTTTAACCCAGCCTAAAAATGCCATTATTAAACAATACCAAAAATTATTTAAACTTGAAGGAGTTGAATTACAATTTGACCCGTTTTCGTTGGATGAAATTGTTAAAATGGCTATGGCAAGAAAAACAGGAGCACGTGCATTACGTTCAATTGTTGAAGATACCTTACTTGATATAATGTATGAATTGCCAAGTATGGATAATGTTAGCAAATGCCTTATTACAAAAGATGTAGTTGTTGGCAATGCAGACCCCCTTTATTTTTATGAAGACAGAAAAATTGCTTAATTAAATTTTAGGTTGCATCTGTTTGTTCAATCTAAATTTTACGATAGTGAATTAGCCGCTAAATAATTATTATTGCCCCGTTAATTAAAAAAGAACGGGGTTTATTATTTTAATAATTTAAATACTATCAAATTAATTAAATGTAATTATTGGTCTCTATAAAGTCCATTATTATAAAGAAATAACTTTTAATTAAAAGCATTATGTAAATATTAATTTTTAATAGCTAATATTAATTAAAACCAAAAAAATATTTACTAAGCTTTCAATAAAATTAAAATTCGTTTATAATATTTTAACTGTTAAAATCAAATCTTGGACTTCTAAGAATAGGATAAGAATAAAATATTAACATTGGAAGTTTGAAAACAAATATTTAAGTATTTAGTATTTGGAATTCAAAATTGAATTAATATCCCATATTTATTGTTTCAAAAAATATACATTAATATTAGTATATTTGGTAGATAAAAAATAATTAATTGTGATTTTAGATGAATAGCCTTTCGGGACTGATAAAGTATTTTAAAAGATATAAAACAAAAATGTTATTAGGGTTTTTGTTTATTTTTATATCTAATATTTCTCAAATTTATATACCCATTTTTTTAAAAGATGCGATTGATAGCCTAAAAGAAAATTTTGCATTAAGTAC
>DAINPX010000002.1:0-30106 GCA_036743235.1 Melioribacteraceae bacterium | reverse complement strand
ACCGGATTAAAAATCTCATTGTAAATAGTCATCCAATCATAATTCGCTCCCCAGTTATAAATGGGTATCCAACCGTTTAATGTAATGTTATATGTACCGCTGCCGGCTGCCAAAAAGTAAAAATAATCCTCATCCCCGGCAACATTCATGGTGCTATCTAACGACCTCCATTCAAAAGCTTCATGCCAATCGTTATTATTAATAAATTTAGCCGTTGCAAAATTATCGTTCGGTTCGTATATATCGTTTGCCGGAGTAAAGAATGTTGTTAATTTGTATGGTTTAGTACTTGTACCAACTCCTGCGTGAAATCTTAAATAGTATGTTCCTGCGTGGGTTAAGTTCATACTATTTGTATATGGCACGGTATCATTAGGTGAACCCATCATCCAGCTATAAAAATCGTTTCCCCCACGAAAACCGATTTGAGTTCCTGCAGCATTATAAACATGTAACCTGTCAAAATCAGTACCCCAGTTATAAATTCCAATCCAGTCTTGTAAGTCAAATTTCAATATTCCGGGAGAAGGAATATTAATTTTATACCAATCTTCATCGCCCCAAATTTGATTAGTATTAATTTGTCTCCATTGATATGCGGCAATTGTTTCGCCAATGTTTATTAAAGTGGCATTCGGCATATCATCGTTCAATTCGTAGGGGTCGTTGCAATAAATAGCAGATAGAGACATTTCGTAGTTTTGTGATGTAGCAGTACCCCAGTCGCTTCTTTTTACACCGGAATGTACGGCAATAGTATAAGCACCCGCTTTACCAACAGAAAATTTCATTCCTTGATTAGCTGCAAACATATGGAATAAAAAGGGATCTTCAACTGTTGAAAGATTGTTCCTTCCAATAATTACCCCTTCATTATTGTAAATATAAATTCTATCAAAATCGGTACCCCAATCATAAGTTGAAAGCCAGTTGTTAATATAAAGCGTTATTTCGCCGGGTTTATCCAACGTTAATAAATAGTTAACCGTACTGGATTGACTTTGAGAAAAATTGTAAACCTGCCCTATTGTAACAACAGTTTGTGCTTCAGTTAATAAAGTAAACTGACAGATAATTAAAAATAAAAATGTTATAATTTTTTTCATTTAAGCCTCCTAAAATATTTATTAAGATAAATACAAAAAAAATTAAAAACAAGCATATCTTTTCGTTTTGTAAAGTATTTTTTTATAAAATTAGCCAATTTGCAAGAGAAAGCGAATTTGATTAAAACTATCCGGAGATTTGTTAAATTAAAAATTAAAACAGCATTTCCTTAGTTATAGGCGTAAAAATAGATGCCGAATTAATTATTGAATCGGAGGTTAATTCTTTAACACCAAAAACTTCAACAATTATACCGTATTTATCAATCACTTTTTTTATAAGCAAATCGAAATCGCCGTCTCCCGAAAGAAGAATTATTTTTTCGCAAATAGGTGCATAGTCAAGAATATCAATAGTAATTCCCACATCCCAATCTCCTTTGGCAGAGCCGTCAAAACGTTTTATAAATGGTTTTAACTTTACTTCAAATCCAAAACTTTCCAAAGTTCGTTGAAACTGTTTTTGTTTGGGGTCGTTTTTATCAATTGCATATGCAAAAGCTTTTATTATTTCATGACTTTCGGAAATTTGATTGATAAATACTTTATAATTAAAATTTAAATTGTAACATTCTTTAGTTGTATAATAAATATTTTGAACGTCAACAAAAATCGCTGTTTTTTTCATAAAGTTAATAATGTAGATTATTTAAATTATTACAATATATAAGTAGCTTAAATAACTAATAAAATACAATTTTTTTATTACGGAAACATATAAGTTAATTAAAACAAAAAATACTAATTTTAATAAATTAATAAGGGGTACTAACAATATTAATACCCCTTATTTATTAAACATTAATAAAACAAGAACAAAAATTTAAGTACTTATTTTAACAACATAATTTTCTTTGTTTCGCTATAATTATTACTTCCGTCTGTTGTTTTTGCATTTACTCTAACAAAATAAACTCCGCTTGCATTATTATTCATTTCAACAAATAATTCATGATAACCTTCGTTTATTCTGTCATTTAATAATTCTTTAACTTTTTGGCCCAAAGCGTTATAAATGGTGATATTTACAAATGCTTCTTTGGGTAAACTATATCTAATTACCGTACCGGCATTAAAAGGATTTGGGTAGTTTTGATAAAGTTTAAACTCTTTTGGAAGTAGCGAATTTTTTATTGCTTCAATAAATGCTTCGTTTCCTATTAAAAGTTTATAATTATTTTCTTTATAATATTTGGGTAAAGTAATTACATCCGTTTCTTTTAAGTTATACATTTTATTAATTCTGCTATCAAACAAATAAACTTCGGCATTGTTAAATCTTTCCAAATAATTTAAACAATTAATTGATAAATCTTTACCCGTTAAATTTTTTGTTTTAATTTCAAACTGCATTCCGTCTTCGTTAAAAGGTCTGCTTTCGTTATACAAATAGTTGTAATTAATACCCAACTCGCTATTGTATAAATAAATTTCGGCTTTGGTAAAATTGCTTGGGGGAGCCAAAATGTCTTCTCCGTCAAACTCATTTAACGAATTTTTGCTTAAATTAATTCCTATTTTACCAACTGTATTATCGTTATCTATTAACCGTAAAGAAACATCATTATCGGCTAGTTTAAACATGCTGCCCGATGTAGTTCCGGAAGGGCTGTAAGGAATTTTAAGCTCCGTTTTATTTAAAGCATTATAAAAAGCATATCCTTCGTAAGGTAACATATAAGCATTGGGATATGTCCAACCGCTATTATAAGAATAAATAATTGCGTTTTGCGTAATACCGTTTAATTGAATAATTTTACCCCAGTTTGCTGCTTTTTCAAACGGATTTGATATTAAATTCCACCCCGGTTTAAGTGTTATTTTGGCAAAGTTTGTATCATTTATTGCCGTAGTGGAAATAGTACTGTTAACGGTAAAATTATATCTTGAAATAACCCAAAATGCGTTACCGGGTTTAAAGTTAAATTTATCGCTTCCATCATATTCAATTAAATAATCTTTTGTATTTCCGTTATCATAAAAAGCTTTCCAATCTTCGCGATAAGTACCCGTAATAATTTGCCCCATAGGTAAGTTGTTATCCCCCGGTAAAGAAATTATCTTATATGAATTTTCGTCTTCTACATCGCCAAACGTAAAAGTTTTTTCAAGTTTAATTACTTCGGGATATTTAAATATTGTAAATTTGGAGTCGCTTAAATCGTTTACAGTAGCATCAAGTGAATAACTTATGCGAACTTTACATGTAGTAGCAGCATTACCGGTTGTAACCCAACTATATTTTTTTTGTGCGGCAGCCGTGCTACTTGTTATCGAGTTCCAAGTAGAACCGTTGTTTGTAGTCATCTCAATTTTTACATTATCTATATCATTACTTTCCCATTCAACATCGTTATATACCCCTATTTGGTATTCTTCGCCCCCGTTAGGTTTTATTAATTTAACATTTGGCTGGTAAATAGTAAATAATGAATCACTCTGGTCAAAAGCGGAAATAAAATTAGCATCAATAACACGCACTTTACATTGTGTAGAAGGAACTGCTCCGGGCACTGTCCAATTATACGATTTTGTACTTGCTGTTACGTTGGATGTAATAGTTGTCCAGCCAACACCTCCATCAACCGAATATTCAATTTTTACAATAGCTATATCGCTACATTGCCAAGTAATAAAATGATTTGTTCCGGCTCGCCAATACTCATTTCCATTAGGGCTTAATAATTTAATACCCGATGTAGAAATAATAAATTTTTCGGGTGTAGCGGAATTCACGTTCGGGTCTTCAAAATCACTAACTTTAACTTTGCAATTTTCAGATACTGTATTCGGAACATTCCAAACATAGCTACCCGATACTGCAGCAACTTCGGTAGCAATACGTATCCAGTTAGCACCTCCGTCAGTTGATTAATCTATATTACCGCTTGCAAATTATTCCCCTGCCAAGCAATATAATGGTTTGTTAATATACGCCAGTTCTCACCACCTAACGGTGCCGATATTTGTATTGTTGCTATATCTATGGAAAATACCGAGTTGCTTACATCATAAACATTTGAAGCAATTGAATTATTAATTTTTATTTTGCAAGTTGAAGATGAAATATCTGAAGGTATTACCCATTCGTACGACTTATCTTCGGCAGGAATTCCGCTAATTATATCATTCCAAGAACTGCCGTTGTTTGTACTATACTCAATCTTTACATTATCTATATTAGTACTTTCCCATGTAATAATTTTTTTGGTACCTGCTCTCCAATTTTCTCCTCCGTTAGGTGATTTAACAGTAATGTTAGAGTTATAAATTTTAAAAAGTTCACTCATTCCGTAAACTTTAGATGTTGTTACATCGCTTACTTTTACTCTACACGTAGTTGAAGGTGTATTAGGAACAATAATGGAATATTTACCTTCGGAAGCATTTAAGCCGGTTATTAATTGAGTCCAATTAGTGGAATCGTTAGTTGTAATTTCTACTTTAACTTTATTAACGTTGTTACTTGTCCAAGTAATTGTTTCCAGTTCGCCAACACGCCACGAAATAGTAGCATTTGGGTTTACAATTTTAATATTGGAAGCAAATATTGTAAAACTATCATCGCTTATATCACTTAATTGCTGTTCGTTAACATCACTAATTTTAATTCTGCAACTTGAAGATTCCCTATTGGGTATTGTCCATAAATAAGTTCCCGTTGCTGCAGAAATTGAAGGAACAATTGTTTCCCATTCAACTCCGTTGTTAACGGATAATTCAATTTTTACGTTTGTTACATCGTTAGATTTCCATGTTATGGCTTGTTGCGTTCCTATTCGCCAATACTCTCCACCGTCAGGTGATTTTACTTTAATACTCGGTTCATAAATAGTAAAAGTATTTTCACTATACCCAATAACAGAACCGTCATCAATATCTGTTATTTTTATTCTACATGAATCGGAAACGGAATTTGGTATATATGGTATTAACCAATTATATTTACCTGAAGATGCCGGGAGAGAATTTTCAACCGGTACCCAGCTCTCTCCGTTATCCGAAGTATATTCAATTTTTATTGTTGTAACATCGTTACTTGTCCATCTTATTTCGTGCCTTGTTCCGCTACGCCAATAATCACCTTTAACAGGTGAATTAACTGTAATTTTTGGATTATAAATAGTAAATACCGCATCACTCGAATCGTTTAAAGATGCCTCATTAATATCGCTTACCCTAACTAAACAACTTGTTGAAGGGAAATCTTCAACAGTCCATTGATACAATTTATTTGCTGCTGGCGTATTTGCATTAATTAATTTCCAATTTAGTCCGTTATTTGTCGAATATTCAATTTTAACATTTTGAATGGAAGCGGATTCCCATTTAATATCTTTTTTTGTTCCTACTTTCCATCTTTCACCACCGTTTGGAGTTGTTAAAGTTATTGTAGGATGATAAATAATAAAAGTATTATCGCTTATATCAAACATCGTTTCATCAATTACGTTAGATATTTTTACTCTACAGTTGTTGGAAGGAGTAACGGGAACGACCCATTTATAACTCCCCTCCGATGCAGGGATACTAGCTTTAATAGGCAGCCAAGCTAATCCATCATCAGTATTATATTCTAATTTAATATTTTGAATATTTTCACTTGTCCATTTAATTACCTGTTCGGTGTTTGTTCTCCAATTTTCGTTGCCGTTAGGTGCAATTAAATTTAACAGAGGTTTAAATATTGTAAAAACAGCGTCAGATACATCGGTTAAATTTTCCTCATTAGCACTAGTAATTTTCACTTTACAAGTGGTAGATGAAAGTGTTGGAGATATTTCCCACTTATAATAACCGCTATCGGCAATTGCGGATCCGGTAATAAGTGTCCAATTTACTCCATTATTTGTAGAAAACTCTATTTTAAGTTTATCAATATTGTAACTTGTCCATTTTATTTCTTTTGTTGAACCTGCTTGCCAAAACTCGCCACCGTTTGGAGCTACAACGGTTATTTGCGGTTGAAATATTTCAAAAATATTGTCGCTAATATCGTAAAATGAAGTTTCGCTTATATCCGTAATTTTCACTCTACAGCTTTGCGAAACGGTATTAGGTATTTTCCAACCGTAAGCCATAGAATTACCGGAAGTTATTGCCGTTATTAAAATCCAATTCACTCCGTTATCTGTTGAGTACTCTATTTTTATATTAGGTACATTTTTTGCCGTCCACCTAATAATTTGGTCGCTGCCTACTCTATATTTTTCACCTCCGTTTGGCTCGGTTACTGCCAATTTTGGTGAAAACATTCTAAATCTTTGGTCACTAATATCGGTATAATCGTTAGATAAAGCATCACTTATTCTAATTTTACAATTTTCATAGTCTATCGTATCCGGTGAAACAGTCCAAGCAAACGTTCTGGTAGAGGCTGCAGTACTTTGAGTAATTACCACCGGGAATGTTAACCCATCGTCTTTTGATAATTCAATTTTTACATTATCAATATCATTGCTTGTCCAAGTAATATTTTGAATAGTCCCCATTCTCCAACTTTCGCCACCGTTAGGCGAAACAACGGTAACTTTTGGCTTAAATATTTCAAAAACCGCATCGCTTACATCAAACATTGTCGGTTCATTTGCGTTGCGTATCATTATTTTACAGTTTGTTGAAACTTTATCGGGAATTGGAGTCCAATTATAACTACCCGTTCCACCCAAAGTATTTACAATCGGGTCCCATGTTAAACCGTTATCTGTACTTAATAGTATAGAAACGGCTGTAACTCCTTTGGAATTCCAATTTACTGTTTCCGTGCCGCCTACTTTAAATCTCTCACCACCGTTTGGTCTTACTACAGTAATAAACGGCTTAAATATACTAAAATTATTATCGCTTGTATCCCCAATTATAGGAGCTGTATTATCGTATATTCTAATTCTGCAATTATCCGATTCTGTATCTGGAATAGTCCATGCATATGTAGTATCGGTAGGCACTATATTATTTGCAATTGATAACCAATCGGTTCCGCTGTTTGTACTATATTCAATATTAATATTATTAGTATATCCGGCTTTCCACTTTATGGTTTCCTGTCTGCCTACTCGCCACAATTCTCCTCCGTTTGGCGTATTTAAGTTAACATAAGGATAATAAACTGTAAAAGCCGCATTGCTTTCGTCATTTATTCCGTTCTCATCAGATTTGCTAATTTTAATTTTACAATTTGTGTTAAGTATATTGCCGGGAATAGCCCAATCATATTGTCCCAAAGAACCAATTACATTATCCTTAATAACCGTCCAACTGCTTCCGTTAAAAAACTCAATTTTTACGCTATCGCCAAATACCAAATAACTATTCCATCTAATTGTTTGGTTAGTACCCGCACGCCATAACTCTCCGCCATTAGGAGTTAATACGGTAATAAACGGATTAAAAATCTCAAATACGGCATTACTTACATCATTTATCGCGGGTTCTAAAACATCACTTACTCTAACTTTACAATTTAGCGAAACGGTATTGGGTATTGTCCACTCGTAACTTTGAGTTGAACCTAAGACAGTGGGGGCAATTACCAACCAATCCGAACCGTTATTGGTACTATATTCAATTTTTACGTTATTTACAAAATTATTTTGCCATGTTATATTATGTTTTATTCCTACTCTCCACTTCTCTCCTCCGTTTGGTGATGTTACAATTATACTTGGATTAAAAATAGTAAACAACCCACTGCTTGAATCTGTGACCGCAGGGTAGTCGTTACTTTTAATTCTGACCAAACAACTTGTTGACGGTGTATTCTGAACAGTCCATTCATAACTTCCCAAATTAGCTGCAATAGAAGGATTTATTTCCAGCCAATTATTTCCGGCATCGGTAGAATAATCGATCCTTACGTTACCCGTTATATAAGTATTTGTCCAAGTAATTGCTTTTTGTGTACCTATTCTCCAAGCTTCACCTCCGTTTGGCGTAACTATATTAATTGTACGTTTAAATATTGTAAAAGCATTACTTGTTTTATTTAAGGTTAACTCTCTATTATCACTAATTCTAATTTTTGCATTTGTTCTTACATCGTCAGGTATTGTCCAAGCATAAGTGCCTAAATTGGCATCTACCGAATCCAAAAGTATCCATTCTACTCCATCGGTTTTAGTATATTCAATTTTTACTTTTGTTATATATTGGCTAACCCATGTAATGTTTTCAACCTTTCCTACTTCAAACTCTTCACCGCCTATTGGGCGTGTTAAAGTTAAAACTTTTTGATAAATTGTAAAAACATTGCTACTGCTATCTTTTAAAGTCGGCTCGTCAGCTTTACTAATTCTAACTTTACAATTTGTGGAAATATTATTTGGAATTACCCAAGAATAATTGTTTTCTTTGGCTAAAGCAGGGTAATTAGCATCTAAAGTAATCCATTCGCTTCCGTTATTTGTAGTATAATCAATTTTTATATTGCTAATAAAACTTTGTGTCCAAATGATATTTTGGGTTGTACCAACTCGCCATTCTTCACCCCCATCAGGACTAACCAGACTAAGAGTAGGTTCAAAGATAGTAAACGTTGCATCACTTTGATCCGAAATTGCCGGTTCGCTGGTTTTGCTAATTCTTACTTTACAAATTGCAGAGTTAACATTAGGAATTTTCCAACTATAAGCAAGCAAATTTGCATCTACGGATTCTTTTATAACCACCCAATTGCCGCCATTATCTGTTGTATATTCTAATTTAACCGAATCCACATAACTCTTATTCCAAGTTATTAATTGGTTTGAATTAACCCGCCATAGCTCTCCGCCGTTTGGCGAAGTAAGAGTAACAGAAGGTTGATAAACGGTAAAAGAAAAATCACTTTCATCATAAAGGGTAGGTTCGCCGGTTTTGCTAATTTTAATTTTTACTTGGTTAGAAGGTGTTAAATTGGTATTCCATGTATAAGATTGCGGAACAGCTGATAAATTAGATACAATCGGTAAATAATTTACACCTCCGTCTGTTGAGTATTCTAAAGTTACCTTTGCAATATCCGTACTTGTCCAGGTTATATTATGGTTAGTATTTACTCTCCACTCTTCTCCTCCGTTAGGACTTGTTAAAGCAATAACCGGTTTATATATTCTAAAATTTGAATCGCTTATATCGAAAATTGAAGGATTGTTTACATTGGTTACTTTTACTTTTACCGTATTGGAAATATCATTGGGTATTGTCCAATTATACTTTTGACTATCTGCAACAAAAGCAATCGGCTTCCAACTAACACCGTCATCTAAGGTGTATTCAAGTTGAAAATTTGTTACATCAAAACTTACCCATTTAATTATAGCAGTTGAATCAACTCGCCAGTTTTCTCCGCCGTTTGGCGATACAACCGTAATAGAAGGTTTATAAATTCTAAAAGCCGTATCGCTAACATCATTTATTGTTGTTTCATCCGATTTAGATATTCTTATTAAACAATTTGCGCTTAACGTATTTGGAACCGTCCAAGTGTAATTACCCGGTGCCGCAGCATAATTACTTACAATAGGAGGTAGCCAAATTGTTCCGTTATCAGTTGAATATTCAATATTTACATTTGTAACATCATTGCTTATCCAAGTTATCTGATAATTTGCCCCCGCCAATAAATTTACGTTAGTATTTGGTGCTGTTACCGTAATTGAAGGCACAAATAATCTAAAATCAGAATCGCTTATATCGTTTATTGTGTTTTCGTCATGTTTGCTTACTCTAACTTTTACGGTAGCATTTGTAATTTCTGGTACTGTCCATGTATATTTTTTACCTGCATCAGAAGTTGAATCTATTACCGTATCCCAATTTATACCGTTGTTTGTTGTATATTCAATCTTAACTTTGGCAATATCGCTACTTGTCCATATTATGTCTTGTTGTGTTCCACCTCTAAAATTTTCACCGCCGTTTGGACTTGTTAAAGTAATTACCGGTGTAAATATTCTAAAATTTGCATCACTTATATCAAATACATCGGCATAATCATTATCCGTAATTCTAACTTTTACGGTTGAAGAAATATCGTTGGGAACTACCCAAATATATTTATTATCTAAGGCATTTACACTATTAATTATCGGTTTCCAAGTTATATTATCTGTTGTATATTCAAGTTTAACAGTTAAAACATCGCTGCTTGTCCAAGTTATATCGTAAGATGATCCTACCCTTAATTGTTCACCACCGTTAGGAGCCGTTAACGTAATGCCGGGTATTAAAATACTAAATGTAGCATCACTTATATCAAAAACATCGTTATAATCATTATCTGTAATTCTAACTTTTATGCTTGATGAAGTTAAATTTGGAATTGTCCAAGTATATTTATTATCGCCGGCATTAACATTGTTAACAATTGGTAGCCAATTAATATTATCGGTTGTATATTCAATTTTAATTGTAGAAACATCGGTGCTTGTCCAAGTAATATCTTGCTGTGTTCCGCTTCGCCACCTTTCACCCCCGTTAGGAATAGTTAACAAAAGTGCCGGGTTAATAATTCTAAAATCTGCATCGGATAAATCATTAATATTTGTATCGTGTAAATCCGATACTTTTATTTTGACTGTTGAGGAACTTATATTGGGAACTACCCAATTGTATGAGCCTTTTGCCGCGCTGCTATCAATAAAAGTATAATTAATACCGTCTGTTGAGTATTCAAGCTTAACCGTGGTAACCCCTACACTTACCCAACTTATAGAATAATTGGTTCCCGCTTTTAAAATTTCTGCACCATTAGGAACCGTTAGTGATATTGAAGGCTGAACAATACTAAATACATTGTCGGATTCATCATTATCCGTTGAATCTGCAAAGTCCGAAACTCTAATTTTAGCCGTTACACTTGCGGGTGCTGGTATATTCCAAATATAACTACCCGAATTATTATAATCCGAAACAAGTTCAACCCAATTAAGTCCGTTATCAATAGTATATTCTATTTTTACTTTGGCAATTCCCGAATCCGTCCACCTAATATCTTGAGTTTTGCCAATATAAAATGTTTCTCCGCCGTTGGGTTTTACTATTGTTATTGAGGCAACAATATTAGCCGTTGTAATTATGATTATTAAACTTATAAAAAGTAATAAATTTTTCATACGCTTTTTCTCTCAAAAAAAAAGTAAACTTTAGTTTTCTCCCGGTCTTTTAGGGGGATTAGGAATTGGGTCTTCATCGGTTGTTTTATCAGCGGGTCGAAATACGGTTAGTGCCAAAGTAACCACAAGAACTACCGCCCCTCCCACATAATAGTACCAAGTACTTCCGCTTGAGGATTTATTATCCTCCTTTTTCTGATTTCTTCCCGTATTTTGGTTAGAAGTAGTAATTGGTTCAACTACAAAAATAAACTCATGGTCAATTGTATTGGGTATAAAGTTAATATCATCTTTATAGTTCCATTCAAACTTATTATTATACCCCACAGACACATCTGTGCCCAATTGACCTTGATATGAAGAAACCGGGTACTCGGTAAAAGTAGAATCTTTTAGTCTTAACTTTGCGGTTACTCTATATTTTTGAGTTAATGAACCGTCTAAATCGTAAAATACATTTACTTTTTGACTATCTACATTAAATACTATATTGGAAACTAGACTTTCCTGTGCCCATAAGCGATTTGAAGGTAAGTTTAACAAAAGTGCCAACAGAATCGTAACAGGTAATATTTTCATAAAACACCCGTCTTTTTAATTACACTAAATATTGTTTTCTAATATTAATAAAAAAATTATCAATGTCAAAAAAAATATTAATAATATATAATTAAATTAATATATTATTAATATTATTTTGTAAAACCCTTGTGATTTAAATCACAATTGTTTTAGAATGCATTTTTCAAATGATTAATATGGGGTTTTTCGTTTGTATAAGTTATCCCTATAAAATCAAGCCTAATAAATAAATTTATATATTGGTTTTGCATCAAATACATTTCCGCAGCTTTTTTAACCTGCTTTCTTTTGCCTACGGTTAAACTTTCTTCCGGTTTACCGTAACTTATATTAGATTTGCTTCTAACTTCAACAAAAACCAAATAATTACCGTCCTTTGCAATTATATCAATTTCATTGTGTGAAATTGTATAGTTTCTGGCAATAATCTCATAACCTAAATTCCTAAGATATTCTTCTGCTAAATCTTCGGCACTTTTTCCTCTTTCTTTTTTCTCCATTTACTCTCCAAATTCTATAGGAATGTAGTCTGTATATTTTTGTAAAAAGGTTTTTCGGTGTAAAGGGGATAAGCCATATTTAAAGACATTATCAAAATGTTCTTTTGTCGGATATCCTTTATTCTTTTTCCAATTATACGCAGGATATTTCTCTGCTTCTTTAACCATTAAATTATCTCTAATAACCTTTGCAACTATAGATGCTGCCGCAATAACAAAAGACTTTGCGTCCCCTTTAATAATTGCTTCGGTTTTAATATCCGAATTAAATTTTTTGTTACCGTCTATTAATATCAAGTCGGGTTTTATCGTTAGTTTGTTACATGCAAAACTCATTGCTTTTAACGATGCTTGTAATATATTTATTTTATCTATTTCGTTATTATCAATAATTGCATAACCGTAACTAAAAGAACTTTTTATTATCTTAACATACAAGTCGTTTCTTTTATTTTCGCTTAATTTTTTGCTATCATTAATTCCTTCTATAAAAACATGCTTTTCAAAAATAACGGCTGCGGCAACTACAGGTCCTGCAATAGGTCCCCTTCCTACTTCATCTACACCTGCTAAATATTCTACCCCTTGTTTATAATAATTGTTGTCAAATTCTTTTAATGCGTTCATTATTTAAACCCGATATAAATAGCAAAAACTCCTATTACCATCATAATTTTTAGCAACATACTTACTTTTCCGTAAACTTTTATATCGGAATGTTTATTAAATAATATTAAAGAATAAATTAATAAGGGATTAAAAACTGCCACTATTATTAAAAAATACTCGATTTTATATATTCCCAAGAGATACGGTAAAGCAGAACTTACCGCCAAAACACTACCTAAAACCAGCACTAAATTTCTTGTCTGTTTTAATCCGTATAAAACCGGAAACGTAACCACTCCGTTTAAATAATCTCCGTCTGCATCTTCCGTATCTTTAATAATTTCGCGAATAAAATTTATTAAAAAAGCAAAAATTGCGGGTATTAATCCTTCTTTAATGTTGCCGGTAACCGTTCCGCCGTAAACAAAAGCCAACCCCGTAAAAAACGAGACTGTAAAATTCCCCACCAATACAATTTTTTTTAGTTTATACGAATAAAAATAAATTACTAAATTGGCAAAAATAACAATAATAATTGACAAAATATTTAACTTTACTATAAGTAAAGTTATTAATACTAATAAAAAGAAATAATAAATTAAGGCATTGTTTTTAGTAATACACCCGCTCGGCAAAACTCTTTCGGGTCTATTAATTTTATCTATATCGTAATCGTAATAATCGTTAATTACATTTCCACCGGCGGAAGTTAATGCTCCGGCAATAGAAGCAATTATAAGCGTAATCCAATTAAAGTTTTCTCCTTTGCAGATTAGCCCGGCAACCATGATGGAAAAAAATGTAATTATTACATTTACCGGGCGAATTATCTTAATATACGACCCTATTTGCCTAATCATTTTATTTTAATTTTATAATATAATCTGCAATTTTACCCAATTCTTTAACATCAATATTATTGTATGCAGGCATTACGCTTCTATATTTTTCCTTATATTCCGTTATTCTTTCGTTATTTCCGAAAGAAGAAGGATTACGCAAATAATTTATTAATTCGTCTCTATTCCAGTATTTTTTAACCTCTACCAACGAAGGAGCCAATCCGCTTCCTTTTAAATCCGAACCGTGACAATTAGCACATCCTATTTTTGTTGCCAAAACCAATCCTTCATTATCAACATTAGAGTTGTTATTTTCTGTTTGGGAATAATTATCGGCAGTATTAGGTTCGTTATCGTAAGTTACCCAAGTAATTATTGATAAAACTACAAAAAGCAATAAAACTGTCATTATCCATTTTTGTGCATTTGTCATATATATATTACCTTATTTTTCTTTTTAATTAGTTTAATTCTTCAGCCATTGTCTTTTGATAATACTCTTTATATTTTTTTATTGAATTAAATATTGTTCGGGCTATTTCATTTTGACCCGATTCACTTTTTAAATAAGCTTCATCTTTTCTGTTACTTAAAAAACCGGCTTCAACTAATACGTTTGGCATAGATGCTCCTACCAAAACATAAAAGCCAGCTTGTTTTATTCCCCTAGAAGGGATAGTTAATTCATTTTTCCATGTGGAGTTAAGTATATCGCTAAATTGTTCGCTATACCGCATATATGAAGATTGAGCCATACTAACCAAAATAAAGTTTTCATCAGTAAGTTTTTGATATCTGTTAGGATCTTCTTCGTATTTAATTACACTATTTTCAAACTCTGCAATATTAATTGCTTCTTGGGTTCTTCCGGGGCGTAACAAATAGACTTCAAATCCGCGGGCATCTTCCGATTTTTGAGGTGTAGAATTACAGTGAACCGATATAAAAAGTTTACCGTTGTTTTCGTTTGCTATTTTCCCTCGTTTATAAAGTTCAACAAATTTATCTGTTTTTCTTGTATAAACCACTTTTACAGATGGTAGTTCTTGTTCTATCAATTTACCTACCTTTAATACTATACCCAAATTAATATCTTTTTCTTTTACACCGGTAACCCCTATGGCACCTGCATCTTTTCCGCCGTGTCCCGCATCCAAAACCACTATGTCAAAATTCCATTTGTCTTTAAGTTTATTTTCGTCTTTTTTAACCTGTTTTAATTTTTTATTGTGTATTGTCAAAATAATATTATTACTTTCCGAATCTTTAAATATATCGTGAGCCGAGTAACTTCCTGATTCAAGTTCAAATATTAATTCCCCTCCATTTTCGTTGCCAATAAAATCAGTTTTTTTAATAATACCTGCTTCAGCTTGGTGTATAATAATATTAGGACTAATGCTTACGTTACTTAATATTACTTTTAATACGTCTTTTTGGTATTTAGCCGAAAATTTTACTCCTTTTTTATCAGTTACAATTGCTACTAAAGTACCGTTAGATTTTACTTTATAATTTAATTCACTTATTTCATATTTAATATTAGAATCTTTCTTATCTTCAACTTTTGTATCTTCTTCTTTCTCTTTAGTTATAACATTTATCTTTTCTAAATTTCCAACCATTATTGTTTTATTTATATTATCGTAATTAAACGGTTTACCTCCGGCATAAGACAAATATTCCAGACTATAATCTAAAGGAATAAATAAATCATCATTTACATATTTTACCGATTGTGCCAATTGATAAACTTTTTGATTGTTGTCTCGTCTATCGGTTATAATAATAAAATGATTATTTGCTGTAAATTTAATATTAAAGTTATTAAATTTAATTTCAAGTTTCCCCGATTCCTTATTATAAAAATAGTTGCAATTTAAGCCCATGGCAATATTTTTTGCAGAACAATAAAGCAGATTATTAGATTCAAACGATGATATCGGGAAAGCTTTATTTTCACCTTCAATAACTAAAGTAACTTTATTTTGAGCATTTAGAACCACATTAAAAATAACAAAAATTAATATTAATATTTTTCTATTCATTATTTACCCCACTTTGGTAACATAAATCCAACCTTACTTTTATATTTTTCATACTCATCCAAAAAGTATTTTGCCAATAGTTTTTCTTCCAAATAAGCGCGTTTTACAAAAAGGGGAATTTCCAAAATAATTACAATAGGCACTATTAAATACGAACCCAAAGCTATTCCGGCTCCTAAATCGCTAATTATCTGAAATAAATACTGTGGATGTCGTATAATTTTATAAATTCCTGAAGTAACAAGCTGATGTTTATTAAAAATTATTATTTCCTGCGAGTAATTATTTCCCATAGTTTTAAATGAATGCACTTGCAAAAACGAACCCAAAGCGAATAAAATAAGTCCTATTACATTATAAATTAAATATTTTTCATTAATAGATATCGTTCCTATATTGAAAATACCTAATACAATTAATAATAAAATTGAAGCCGATATATTGGGCGGAACTTTTTGTAGATACGATTTAGGTTTTTCTTTATACTGACTAACCGCTGCCTTTAAACCTTTTTTGGCTCCGGTCATATTACCGGCTAAGGATAAAAATAATATAATTCCGCTTAATATTCTAATTGCATCCATACAATAAATATTTTTTTTTATTCTTAATTATAAAACTTTATTTTATTATATACAAGTTAAAGCGAAATAAATAGAATAACAGGCAACACAAAGGGTTAGCCCTTTAACTATATTGCAAATTTTTTAATATAACTTAAAATAAAAAAAGGGCTGTCTTTTACATTTAATAATTTACAGACAGCCCCAAATACTTTACTTCAATTTAATTTAAATAATTAAGTAAAAAAGCTAATTTATCTTAATTTTTTACTTAAATAATCCAATAATTCACTTGAAGAAATTCTAATTTGTTCCATACTATCTCTTTCACGTACAGTAACGGTATTATCTTCTAATGTTTGCGTATCAACCGTAATACAAAACGGGGTACCGGCTTCGTCTTGTCTTCTATATCTACGTCCTACAGCACCTTTATCATCATAAAAAACTCGCATATAAGGGCGTAATTCAGCTTCAATTTTTCTTGATATTTCAGGCATTCCGTCTTTATTAACCAAAGGAAATATTGCTGCTTTAATAGGAGCCAATTTCGGATGGAACTTTAAAACCGTTCTTACTTCGCCGTTCACTTCTTCTTCGTTATAAGCATCTACCAAAAATGCCATAAACGAACGACTTGCACCTGCCGAAGTTTCAATAATAAACGGAAAATACTTTTCTTTGGCTTCTTCGTCAAAATATTTCATCGCTTTTCCGGAATACAATTCATGTCGGCTAACATCAAAATTTGTACGATTGTGAATTCCTTCTATTTCACCCCAACCAAAAGGAAATTGATATTCTATATCGGTAGCTTCTTTTGCGTAGTGTGCTAATTTTTCCTGAGGATGATCGTGGTAACGTAATTTTTCAGGGGTCATTCCTAACGACTTATACCACTCTAACCTAACGGCTTTCCAATAATCGTAGTGTTTTTTATCATCACTTGGTTTTACAAAATACTGCATTTCCATTTGTTCAAACTCACGAGTACGAAATAAAAAGTTTTTGGTATTTATTTCGTTTCTAAATGCTTTACCAATTTGAGCTATACCGAATGGTAATTTTTGCCTGCTACTTCCTTGCACGTTCAAAAAGTTAACAAATATACCTTGAGCCGTTTCAGGTCTTAAATATATAACATTTCCTTCTTGTTCAACGGGTCCTAAAAAAGTTTTAAACATTAAATTAAAACTACGCGGTTCGGTAAAATTCCCTTTATTACCGCATTGAGGGCAATTAATAATTTCCAATAACTTTACGGCTAAATTTTTATTTTCTAAAACTTGTTCAAAAGCTTCATTTTTGCTTAAAGCTTTTTCCGATAAGGCAATAAAAGATCCTTCAAATTCCGTATTTAATACTATATTTTTTAATTCGTCAACAGCTTTTTCTTTTTTCTTATCCGCAAGTAAATCGGCAAGCGTATCCAATCTAAAACGGGCTTTACAACTTTTACAATCAATCATAGGATCTGTAAAGTTTTCAACATGCCCGGAAGCCTCCCATACTTTGGGATGCATTAATATTGAAGCATCAAGCCCTTCAACATCTTCGCGGTAGGTCATGGCTTTCCACCATTCTTCTTTAATGTTTCTTAAAAGCTCTACACCCAATGGACCGTAATCCCAACAGCCGTTTAATCCTCCATAAATTTCGCTGGATTGAAAAACAAATCCTCTCCTTTTTGCAAGTGATACCACTTTATCAACAACGCCGGTTTGTGTATTTTTCTGTGCTATTTTACACCTCACTTATTAAAATTAGTTATGCAAATATAATAAATTATAGCTTTTGATTTAATCATCGTTTAAAAATTCTACTTATACACCGGCAATTTTTGTAATATTATGCAATATTTTAAATATTTTAATATATTTGTTTCCTTTCACAATACTTTTACTTGAATTTTTACAAAAATATTTGCTTATTATTTTTTATTTTTTTTAGTGTGGAACTAATCATTTTTTAATTTTAGTTTTAAATACATACAAATATTTATTGAGGAATGTTATGAGTTTAATCGAATCCGACTTTTTTTATTACATTAATAACGAGTTATATTGTGAAAATATTAAAATTAATGATATAGTTGACACCACCAAAACCCCTGTATATGTATATAGCAAAAAGGCATTTCAAAACCATTATAAACTTTTTTCCGAGGCTTTTAAAGATATAAATCATACAATTTTTTATGCCTTAAAATCTAACTATAATTTAAATGTTATTAAAATTTTTGAACAACTTGGTGCCGGTTGCGATGTTAACAGTGCCGGCGAGTTTATTCGTGCTCTTAAAGGCGGATTTACTCCCGATAGAATTTTACTAACCGGGGTAGGTAAAACTTACGAAGAGATAAAAATGGGAATAGATTTAGGAGTAAAAATGATAAAAGCCGAAAGCTGGCAAGAGCTGGAAGCTATTAGCAATATTGCTACCGAACTTGGAAAAAAAGTACCTGTTGCTATTCGTGTTAATCCTAATGTTGACCCTAAAACCCACCCCTATATTTCAACCGGTCTAAAAGAGAATAAGTTTGGAGTCCCCTATAAAGATGCCTTACAATATTACCACAAGGCAAATGAACTGCCAAATATCGAACTAAAAGGTCTGGATATGCATATAGGTTCGCAAATTACTGTAATAGAACCATTTGTTGAAGCAGTAACTAAAATAAAAGAATTATTATTACAGCTTCGCGATGGCGGCATAGTACTTGAGCACTTTGATATGGGAGGCGGAATGGGTGTTCCATATAAAAACGAACATTCTTTTTCTCCTTTTAAATTGGCAGCTGCTTTAATGCCTATTTTTAAAGATTTGAACATGGAAATATTTTTTGAACCCGGAAGATATTTAACTGCAAACGCAGGTGTTTTAATCGGTACAGTCTTATATACCAAGGTTAATAACGAAAAACATTTTATTGTTACCGATACCGCCATGACAGATTTATTACGTCCAAGTATATATAATGCATATCACCATATTCAGCCCGTAATAAATAAAAATAAAGATATTGTAACTGCCGATATTGTTGGACCTGTTTGCGAAAGCGGTGATTTTTTGGGTAAATCCCGCGAAATACAAAAACTTGAACAGAACGATAGAATTGCCGTTCTTTCTGCCGGTGCTTACGGTATGGTAATGTCATCCAATTATAACGGAAGAAGACGTCCGCCGGAAATAATTGTTGATGGCGATAAGTTTTTTATTACTCGAAGTCGTGAAACTTATGATTATTTACTTTATGATGAAAAACTTATAGAGGAATTACACCAGTAACTGGATTTATCAGTTTTTATCAAGCCGTCTTTAAATTGTTTAATGACGGCTTTTTATTTATTTGTTTACTGTACATTGCTTAAAATAATCTAATTGAGTTATAACTGAATGGGTCCAAAACTCCCAATTATGGTTGCCCGGTAAAGTATTATAAACTATATTAACTTTTTGCTTTTTGGCAGCTTTATTAAAATCTTGATTCGATTTAAATGCAAAATCCTCGGTTCCGCAATCCACTATTAAACTTGTATTTTTATTTCCGAATTTTTTTAATAATTCCACTGCACTGTAATTATCCCAAGTTTTTTTTATCTTCTTGCTTTTTTTATAATCTCCCAGCAAGTTTTTCATTTCCCATTTATCGTAAAAAAGTCGAATATCTAAAATTCCACTCATACTACCGGCGGCTTTAAACTTTTTTTGATTTGGCAAATAAAGTAACATAGAGCCGTGCCCCCCCATGCTAAGACCGGTAATAAAAATATTACTTTTATCAACTTTATATTTTGAATTAACCAACGGGTACAAGTCGTTCCAAAAAAATTTTGAGTATTGATTATTCTTTTTAATAGGACTATTTAAATACCATGCATTATAATAACCTTCGGGGCAAACAATAATAAATCCGTATTTATCTGCTAATTCCTGAACATTAATATTATTATTCCAATCTTTATAAGAACCGCTATAACCGTGCAGTAAGTATAACAGCGGGAACTCAGTCTTTTCTTTATATCCGGCAGGTATAAAAACAAGCGATTTATTTTCGCCGGGTAAATAAATTTTAGAAAAGACTAAAGTATCTTGAGCAAAAACAGATATGGTTAATAATAATAGTAATATTAAACTAAGTTTATATTTCATTCATTCCTCATATTTTTCGTAATATAAAACCGTTTGTTACTTTTGTATGTACTCCTTTGTTAACAGATAATTTTCCGTTTACAAATACATATTCAATTCCGCTTGCAAATTGTTTAGGGTCAACAAAAGTCGCTTTATCTATTATTGTATTGGGATTAAAAACGACAATATCGGCAAAATAGTTGTTTTCCAATAATCCTCTATTTTTTAAATTTATTTTTTTTGCCGGCATATATGTCATCTTATTAATTGCCGTTTCCCAATCAAACAATTTTTCCTCTCTGCAATATTTACCCAACACCCTTGCAAAAGTACCATAATACCTTGGATGCGGTTTTCCTTCTCCAAGTTTTCCCAATGGAGAGGTAGCATTACCATCCGATCCGATCATTACCAAATTATGTTTTAATATTTTACGTAAATTATCTTCATTCATCGCAAAACCGACCATTCCTACAGATAGATTTTCATCCAAAAGTAATTTAATAATAAAATCGAGAGGTTCTAAACCATTGTTTTCGGCACATTCAACAATATTTTTTCCCTCATAAATTTTATTATTCGTTTTATTTACGTTACTAATTACAACATTTTTCCAACCACCAATTCTATTTCCTCTACTTTGGGCATAATCTTTAATTTTTGGTAATAAACTTTGGTCGTTTAAACGTTCAATAATTTCTTTATTGGTACCTTGCCTACTCCACAAAGGTAAAAAAGTGCTTAAGCCTGTTCCGTAAGCTATATAAGGATATCTATCTGCATTAACAGGAAGTCCGCTAATATGGGCTTGTTCAATTTTTTCAATCACTTTATCAACCTTAAACCAATTTGCAGGATTGCATGTTTTAAGATGAGCAATTTCAAGGTTTACTTCGGCTTGTTTACAAATCTCAATTGCTTCGTCAATTGCTTCCAATAACGTGTCGTCTTCGTTTCGCATATGGGTATTATATAATCCGCCGTATTTTGCAACAATTTTGCTCAGTTCAATTAATTCTTGGGTATTTGCATAACTTCCCGGTGCATACTCTAATCCTGTTGATAATCCGAAACTACCCATCTCCATATTTTCGGCAAGTACTTTTTTTAGTTGCTTTAATTGTTCATCCGTAGGGGGTACATCATTTCTGCCCATTACAAATGCACGTAAATCGCCATGCCCGGTAAATGATGCATAATTAATGGAAATTTTGTCTTTAAGCAAGTTGTAAAACTCGTCCATGGTCTCCCAATATACATCCAAATCGTATTTGCTTTTTAGGTGTTCGAAATTTGATTTGGCATCTTCAGGCAAATATGGAAAAGGCGAGGAACCACAATTACCGCTAATTTCGGAAGTAACCCCTTGCATAATTTTACTTTCTCCTCCGCCGTTTACCAATAATTCAATATCTGTATGAGTATGAATATCAATAAAACCGGGAGATACATACATATTATTTGCATCAATAATTAAATCGGCAGAAGAAGAAGATAAATCACCAATAGCAGCAATTTTATTACCGCTAATACCTATATCTCCCTTAAACATTTTTTTACCCGAACCATCAATAATAAATCCGTTTTTTATTATCGAATCAAACCTATTATTTACACTAAACCCCAAAGATAACCCAACTGCAGCCAATGAAGTTACTTTCACAAAATCTCTTCTTGAAATTTCCATAAATTAATCTCCGCTTATACATTCAAACAAAATAAAACGTAAATTACGGATAAATTTGTTAAGTTCCAAGTTCCAAGTTCCAAGTCCTCAGTTCTTTGTTTTAACATAATATATATACTTAGTTGTTGTTTATTTTTCTTGATAGTATTTGTAAAGGAGGGATTAAATTAAAGAGATAATATTTAAAATAAAAAAGGGGATTAAAATCATCCCCCGTATTAAAATATATAGTAAAACTATTTGCCCAATATCGCATCTTTGCAAGCTTTAGCGATACGGAATTTAACCACTTTTTTAGCAGGAACAACAATTTCTTCTCCCGTACGTGGATTGCGTGCTTTTCTCTTCTTCCTTTGAGCCAAAGATAATTTACCGATACCAGGAATAACAAAGTCTTTTTTTGCTTCTTTATAAGCCAACAATACAAACTCGTTTAAAAAATCGCCGGTTTGTTTTTTGGTTATATTTAATTTTTCAGCCATATACGCAATTATCTGAGCTTTGGTCATTGATTTTGCTTTTGGCTTTGCTTCAGGTTTTTCGGTCTTTTTGGCAGCCGGTTTTGCTGCTTTTTTTACCGGTTTTTCGGCAGGTTTTTCTTTCGATTTTCCCATAACTTCCCTTTAGTTTAGTTTTTAAGGATTGTTAAATTGTATTCATTAATATATTAATTAAATTTCATTTTGCAAAAAAATTTTTTATGAAAAGTTTACTTTTCCCTTGTTTTTTTGAAAAAAAATACTATTTAACTATATTAAACCTATATTTTTTCCTCACATATTTATTTTTGTTATAACATTCCTCAATTACCCAATATTTTTTTAATTTGCATATTAATAAGTTTAAATATAATTTTGTAGGTCTTTTGTAAAAATAATAAGAAAGAATGAAAATAAGCTTTATACAAACTATAAAGAAATTTAATAAATTATCTATTAAGTACTACTATCATAAATTGTTGAATTTAAAATCAACCCCGGCCGAAATTGCTTTTAGTATAGCATTAGGGGTCTTTATAGGACTTTTATTCCCTATAGGTTTACAAACATTAATTGCCGTGCCTATTTCAATATTTTTAGGTAGCAATGTTTTATTAACCGTTACAGCAACTTTGGTTTCTAATCCCATTACAATTTTACCCATATATTATGCTGCCATAAATATAGGTAAATTTATTACCCGCATTGAAATAGACTGGAACTCTATATCCGTTGTTTTGTCGTCCCCTTCATTTTCAAAAATTATTAATTTAAGCCAAAACGGTTTAATTGTTTTATTTACGGGTACATCCATTCTTGCTTTGTTTTGTTCAATAATAATGTACTTTGTTATTTACAAAATAATATGTGCCCATAGAAAAAAGAAAAAATTGTAATTATTATTTTCTTTTCTTCTTCTGCAATTAATAAAAACGAACTAATATAATAACTTTAAAATTAATATTGTTAATAAATAATATCGGCTTTATTAAATAACAAAATATACTATTTTATTAAAATCATCTTTTTCACATCAACCGAGCCACTTCCCTTAAGACGGTAAAAATATGTACCTGAAGGTAAATTGGAAGCATCAAAATCGAACTTATAACTACCGGCGGGCATATACCTATTTACAATTTCGGTTACTTCACGCCCCAAAACATCATAAACTTTTAATTGCACATGCGAAGGATATTTAACTTCAAAGAAAATTGTTGTATTACCGTTAAACGGATTAGGATAGTTTTGGTATAACTTTAAATTATCTCCTCCGGTATTAAACGGCACTATTTTTTTTGCATAAACAGTTGTTGTTGGGTCTGCTATTCCATCTCCATTTAAATCTGGACTTATTTTTACCAATTCACCCAAATAACAAGGTTTATCGGAACCCGATACATTTTCGTTGTCAGGTGCCGAATCAATTGGGTTTGTATTTCTGCCCCCAATAATAACCCCTATTAAACTTAATTCGGTATTTTGGGGTATTATTCCTGCGCCCAAGCCATAAAAATCATCCCAGGCAATTGAAAATTCCGCACCGGAATTATTTTTATTAACAATTCCGTTTACTTTGGATTTGAAGCTTGTTGTTTTATTATCAAAACATTCAAAAATGTTAAAAGTTTCTGCGTTATTTTGAATTAAAAAATAATCGATATTAACACTATCGGCAAATTGTACATTGAAAGGGTAATCCCCCAAATATCCACCGGTAGTACTAAAATCTTTTATTCCCTCGTTAAAACCGGCATCAATATAAATGATAAAAGATTTATCTTTTTCAATTATATACTCTGCACCAAAATATAAACTATCGCTATCCCAAGTAGCATATAACGAAAATATATCGTTATTGGGGGAAGGGTTAAAATTTTGTACACCGTCTTCTTCTTCATCACTATATAACAACCAATCATCTCTCCAATCGTTATCTGTAGCCTCAATAACTCCGTCAATAATGGGTTTTAAATAAGTGTTTATCGGAGTATTGGGGTCTAATCTAACATTAAGTTTAAACAAAGTACTATCTTTGCCGCCCCTGCTATCCTTTACCAAAACTTTGATTTTGTATAAACCGGTATCTTTAACTCCAGGTGTTCCGCTTAATATTCCCGTGTTTTCACCTATACTTAGCCAATTCGGTGCTTTATCTAAATAAAAAGATAAAGAATCGCCGTCACTATCAAAAGCTTTTATATTCGTATTAAAACGTTGTGCAACCAAACAAAATTTATCTTGCTGAGTTCCAATAATAGGAGCAGTGTTTCGCTTAACGGTAATATTAAAAGTATCGCTTACCGAAAAACCCCAAACATCTTTAATGCTCACAATTACTTCTTGTGTTCCTATATCAAAAAAGCCCGGCGTACCTCTTAATGCTCCCTTTTCATCTAAATTCAGCCAATTCGGAGCTTTATTCAATTCAAAAGTTAATTCATCTTTATTAGCATCACTAAAACTAATAAAAAATTCAAAGTCGGTATCGGTATATGTTACAATATCGTCATTTTTTTGGATTGCGGGGGGATTATTTAGCTGTATATACGAATCCGTAACAAAAACAACGGCTGTAGCCGGAGATACCACAAAGCGGATTTTATTTTTTAACCCGGGTGCCCTTGCTTTAACAACTTCGGCATAAGAACTACCTCCGGTAATATTTTTTAGCTTAAATCCAACCGGTAATTCTGTATCGGATAGAATTTGAAACGCATTTGTGGGACTATCATTAATAATTAAATATGCCCCGCTTCCGTCTTCTTTTTCGCTTCGGTGTAATATATAAATATCTTTTGATAAAAGTGATTGGTTCTGTTTTTTATCATCTCTAATAAAAAAAGCGTTTATATCAAATCTGTTTAATGTTTTTCCTTTTATATATTTTGCTCTTGCCAAAATTAATTTGTTTATATAATCTCTTAAATCAGAATGGAAGTAATCTCTATAAAAAACTGATGGAATTCCTTCGGTAAACAGTATATAAGAATAAGCATACTTCTTATTTCTTATAATATTCCCCAAACTTTTTTCGTTTGTATTTTCGTAATTGGTTCTGTCAAATTCTGTAGTTTCAACAAAGTGCAATACTTTATCCGGTTTTATGCCTTTGTTTATTAATCCTATATCATCAAGTTTAGATAAATCATATACCCCTTTTTTATCGTTACACAATTCAAAAAATGCATTTCGCAATTCATAATCAAAAATCAACACATCGGAATTATTAATTAAATCTTTATCGGCAAGCAAAATATTTTGTGAATTTTTATCTCCCGTAAAATCCAAAATTGATTTAATGTTTTGCTTGCTAAAAGTTTTTATCCAAGTTTCCAAAAACTTAACATCTAAAAAATTTGTTTGAAATAACCTGAACCCTGATAAGTTTAATTCGTTATGTAAAAATTTGGCATACTCAATTAAACTATCTTGAACAAATAACCGATTAAAAGCAAAATACTCCGGTTTTTGATCTCCTATTTTACTAATCCTACGCCTAAAAAGGTCAGATTCGCAATAACCGGAATTAGGATAAAAGAATGTTGCATCTTTTTTAAACCTTCCGGAACCATTGGGATAATTAAAAATCAACTTGGATGAATCGGGTATTCCTTTAGGAGAGCATTCATATTTCTGAAACTGTTCTCCTCCGGTAACATACCCTAAAACTATATCACTATAAATGTTAAGATTAAAAGCTTTAAGTTTTTCAACTAATTTTAATAATTTTTTTTTACTGCCAAAACGTGTTTCTGTTGTACCTTGCTGGTAATAGTCTCCTAAATCATAATGATCATAAATATCGTACCCCATAGAAAACTTACCGCTTGAGCCCTTAGATGGAGATGGTATTAATACTCCGTCAAATAAAGCCGAAGCCAAATTTGCCGAGTTGCCGGTTAATGTATCCCACCAAACGCCTCCGGGTGTACAGTTCCAATAATAACCTTGAAGCAAAACATCGGATTTAACAAAACTATTTGAAAGTCCGTTTTCTGTTTGTGCTTCTATAAATACGGCAATAAATAACAATAATGTTAAAAATTTATATTTCATTAACAATAAATTCTCCATAAAAAGAGTGCATACCTATCCAATATAAAAACAAAATTAAATAAGTTAAGGGAAATATCCAAATTATATCGAAGTTTTTTGATTATTTAACTATTGCGTTATATCATTTTAAAACTTATTTTTATATTTTAATAAATCTATATTAAACAATTTATGATAATTGACTCGATAAATAATTTTAGCAAATATATAAGTATTAACCATAATTTTAAGGATGTGCTTATCTTTTTAGAAAAAACCGATTTAGCCAACTTGGAAGAAGGTAAATTTGACATTTCTGATTCTGTTTTTGCTATAGTTAGCAATTATAAAACAAAAAAGAAAGAAGATACATTCATTGAGTATCATAAAAAACACATTGATATTCAAATAGTAATTAATGGAAGCGAATCGGTTGGTTATGCTGCTTATGAAAATTGCAAAGATATAGTTTTTTATGACGATAAAGATTATGGAATACTTGAGGGCAAATTAAATTATTTTAATCTTGAACCGAGTAACTTTGCAATCTTTTTTACTTTTGAAGGACATGCACCGCAAATAGATAACGGAACCGATATTAATGTTAAAAAAATTGTATTTAAAATAAAATAGGGGTTAAGAGTAATGAAAATTTTAATTTGCGATGATTCTCAATTTATTCGTAAAAGATTATTTACAATTTTATCTGAATTAAACTTTGAAATTGAAGAAGCTAAAGACGGAGCCGAAGCTTTAGATTTAATTACAAGCAATAATTACGACTTAATTTTACTTGATCTTTTAATGCCTAACGTTACCGGAAAAGAAGTTTTGGAAAAAATGTTTGATGATAAAATTAAAACTCCTGTTATAGTTTTATCCGCCGATATTCAAGAAACTACTTTAAACTATTGTTATGAAAAAGGGGCTGTTGCTTTTTTAACAAAACCTCCAAAAACCGAAGAACTTATTGAAACCGTTAAAAAAGTGTTAAACTTATAATTTTGAGGCAACCGTGCTATTAAATAACGAACAATTAGACCTTTTTACCGAATTAATAAATATTGGAGTGGGCAAAGCCGCCAGATTATTAAACGAATTGATAAGCTCGCCTATTAAACTTTCAATTCCTAAAATAATTGTTGAAAAACCGCGCGATTTAATTAAAAAGTTGACCCCTGAAAATAATCTTACATATTATGCAGTAAAATTGCAGTTTGAAGGTTCGTTTAACGGAGTTGCAGAAATTGTTTTTCCATCAGAAAGCGGTAACAAACTTGTTTCGATTTTAACAGGAGAAGAAATTTATAGCGACGATTTAGACGGATTAAGAGCAGGAACATTAAACGAAGTTGCAAATATGTTATTAAACGGTGTTATGGGAACAATTTCCAATATTATTAAAGAAGATTTCACTTACTCTATTCCAAGATATTACGAAGATACATTTGCTAATTTATTTTACGACCCCAACCCGGATGATAAAATTGTTCTTTTTGGCGAAACTCATTTTGAAGTTGAGAACACAGATATTGAAGGAGATATAATAGTTTTGCTGGAGCTATTTTATTTTGAAAGTCTTAAATCGGAATTAAACAGATTATTGAGGGAGTAAATAATGGAAACAAATGTTTGCTTTAAATTATATGATCATGTAAACATAGGTGTTTTTGTTGTTAATAGCAGCTTCGATATTGTTTTTTGGAATAAACATCTACAAGAAATATCGGGAATAAAAAAAACAGACGTAGAAAATAAAAATCTCCTTTCGGTTTTACCTAATTTAGACAATTATATTTTTAAAGAGAGACTTAAAGGAATATTAAGAGGGGGTCCACCCGAATTCTTTTCTTCGCAATTAAACAAATATATTGTTCCTATAAAACTACCTAACGGTGAATTCAGAACTCAACACACTTCGGTAATGGGTATAAAATCGGAAAGCGAGGGACTTTGCGCAGTTTTTTCTATTATTGATATTTCTGACGAAAAAAAGCAAATAGATAATTATAGAGATATGAAAAATAGGGCATTGTTTGAAGTTGAGGAGAGAAAAAAGATTGAAGACAAGTTAAGAGAAATTGTTGAACAATTAAAAGAGAAATCGGAAGAATTGAATGTTACAAACCATAATTTAGTTTTATTAAATGCCAGTAAAGATAAATTTTTTTCTATTATGGCTCATGATATTAAAAACCCTTTATCAGCCATAATTTCTTATAGCGATTGGTTGTTTCATGAATTAAAAGAGTTAACTCAAGAAGAGATTTCGGATTCTTTAAGTTCAATAAAAAAATCAGCCAAAAGTTTGTTTGAATTGTTAGAAAACTTATTAAATTGGTCAAGACTTCAAACCGGTAATATGCCTTACAATCCGGAACTATTTAGTTTAAACGATATTTTTGATTTACTAAACGAGACTTATATTATATCTGCTGGTAATAAAGAAATTGAGTTAAAATTTAACTGCATCCACAAATTAGCTTTTTTTGGCGATAAAAATATGTTGTTAACTGCATTACGTAATTTAATTTCAAATGCTATTAAATTTACCAACCGAAAAGGAAAAATAACAATTAGTGCACAAAAAAGTGCTAACATTTTAACAATTTCGGTAGAAGATACCGGTATTGGAATGAGTTTAGAGCAAATTGACAAAGTTTTTAATATTGAAAGCAGTTTTACAACTTTAGGCACCGAAAAAGAAGAAGGGACGGGTCTTGGCTTAATTTTAGTAAAAGAATTAGTAGAAAAAAATAAAGGGCAACTTATTGTAAGCAGTAAGTTAGGAAAAGGTACGGTATTTACCCTACACTTTAGTATTTAATTTATAATTAAAATATAATTTAAAGTTTCATTTTTACACTTAAATTTAAGCTACTTAATTTTATCCTTTATCTACTAAATATTTTAAACTAAATTTATTTATACTTTTTTATTATTAGAGGCTTTATGCAAAAGATTTTATTTACCGTGGTTTTTATTTTTAATTTGTGTTTTGTTTTTCAATTAAAAGCTCAAGATTATACCGAGAAACAAAAAAACTTTAAAAACGGCAATCATATGTTTAATAAAAGTATGTATCCCGGAGATATCAGTTATGACGTAACTTATTATAAATTAGACCTTAAAATAGATCATATTTTCTTTAATTCAAATTATATAAAAGGTTCGGTAACAACAAAGGCAAAAGCCTTAAATAACAATTTCAATACGTTTTACCTTGAACTAATGAATAGCATGATAGTTGATAGCGTAACTTCAACATTAGGAAATATTGTGTATTCGCATAACAATAATAAAATCAATATTCAGCTTCCTGTAACATTGAATTACGGAGAAGAATTTAACGTTACGGTTTATTATCAAGGAGTTCCGGGTTCATCGGGTTTGGGTAGTTTTGAGTTTACTACACATCAAGGTA
>DAINPX010000001.1:0-33836 GCA_036743235.1 Melioribacteraceae bacterium | reverse complement strand
TCCTTCGTCAGCAACCTTAAAGACGTAAAAGTACTTATTATTGATGATGACGAAGGATTGTGCAAGAGTTTAAAATTTTTATTTGAAGACCACGATTGTAATGTTAAAACTGCTAACAATGGTGAAGAAGGATTAATAATATTTAATGAATTTATACCCGATATAGTATTAGTAGATTTACATATGCCCGGTATAGGGGGGCATACTGTTATTTCTACTATTACAAGAAACTCTCCCGAAACACCTATTATAGTAGTATCCGGTACTGGTGTAATTAAAGACGCAGTACGAGCAATGAATTTAGGAGCATGGGAGTTCGTTCAAAAACCGATTTTGCAATTTGAAGAGTTAGAGTTATCGGTATTAAAAGCATTGGAAAGGAAACAACTAATTAAAGAAAATAATGAATATAAAGAGAACTTAGAAAAACTTGTAATTGAAAGAACCGAAAAACTAAAAAAAACAATTGAAGAATTAAATATTGCAAAAGAAAGAGCGGAACACTCCGATAAACTTAAATCGCATTTTCTATCACAAATATCGCATGAAATCAGAACCCCTTTAAACGGTATTATGACTTCTCTATCAATTTTAAAAATGGAGCTTGAAGATACCGGAATTACCGATTTATTAACCGATTTTGACAGAATAAACCTTTCCAGCGAAAGGATAATACGTACTGTGGAATTAATACTAAACATGTCTGAACTACACTTGGGAACGTACATTCCGAATCCCGAAAAAATAAATATTAACGAAATAGTTGATAGTATAATTAACAATTATGAACATAAAATTAGATTAAAAGGATTGTTGTTAAATAAAAACTTTGATAATAAAATAGAGACTATTGCGGACAAGTATTCCTTTGAGCAGATATTTTCAAACCTATTGGATAATGCGTATAAGTTTACCGAAAAAGGTCAAATAGATATTACAATTGAAAGTAAAGAAAATTTTGGATTACTAAAAATAAGCGATACCGGAATAGGAATAAGCGAGGAATATTTAGATGAGGTTTTTAAACCTTTTACACAAGAAGATAGCGGTTATACAAGAACTTATGACGGAAACGGATTAGGACTTCCGTTATCTAAAAAGTATTGCGAATTAAATAACATTGGTCTTAGTATTGTTAGTAAAAAAAATGAAGGAACAGTAGTTGAGCTTGTTTTTAATCCTCGTTGATATGGGAAATAAAAAAACAGCATAAATTTGTATTAATTTTATGTAATTTTAACTTTAGGCTATTTGAAATTTAAATAAAATGCATTAAATTGCATACGGAATTTAGTTTGCGGGTCAATTGTTTTTGTCTAACTACAATTATTTTAGGTATATGCTAAATTCTATATTAAAATCACGTTCTTTGAAGCGTTTTATTGACATATTTTTATCGATACTTTTAATAGGTTTGTTTTTGCCTGTTATTATCTGTTTTGCGATTATTATATTTCTGCAATCGTTTGAAAATCCGTTCTATACACAGTATAGAGCATTAACTTTAGAAAGAAAACGCTTTAAAGTAGTAAAAATTAAAACATTATTTTCAGGCTTTCATAATAACAACAAGAATGTTTTTATTAAGGAAGACCTAAGGAAGTATATTATTCCGTTTGGTAAGTTTTTAAGACATACCGGGTTGGATGAACTGCCTCAATTATTTAATGTAATAAAAGGGGATATGTCTTTAGTCGGTCCTAGACCTTTAACTATTGGTGACTTAAATATAATTAAAGAAAATAATCCCCAATTATATAATTTACGTAACACAATAACTCTAAAACCGGGTTTAACGGGATATTGGCAAATATACGGTAAAAGGCTTGAGGGTGCCAAAAATTTAATTGAAGATGACTTGTATTATGAGCATAATTATGGTGTTAATTTAGATCTGAAAATAATTTTTGCTACAATTCCTTTAGTATTGTTTGCTAAACATAGCGATGCAATTGATTTTAAGAAAGATAAACGAGAAACCAATAGCTGTAAAGAATTATCGTTAAACGAATAAAAATCGATTAAAATCAGTTAAAAAATCCTTTATTATTAATATTCTGCTTTATAATATTAAAAATTTTTGTTATTTTATAACAAAAATTATTCCAATTTATTTATAGACGAAACAATGAATTCAAAATTTATAGAAGTTGAAGACAAATTAGTAAATAAAGAAATACTTGAAGTTAAATTTACATGTGACCTTAATAAATGTAAAGGGGCTTGCTGTACTTTAGAAAGTGAATACGGAGCACCGATTACAAAAGAAGAAGTTGATTTAATTGAAAAATATTTAGATGTTATTTTAGAATACATTCCGGATTATAGTAAAAAAATTATTAAAGAAAGCGGATTTTGGGAAATTGAAGATGATTTAATAATGACTAAAAGTATTAATAACGAAGATTGTGTTTTTGTATATTACGAGGGAAAAGTTGCAAAATGCGGAATAGAGAAAGCTTATTTTGATAATAAAATAGATTTTAGAAAACCTTTATCTTGCCATTTGTTTCCTATTAGAGTAAATAATTTTGGTCAGGATATTTTGAAATTTGAAAGATATACCGAATGTCGAGAAGCATTATTATTGGGCTTGCAAACAAATTTAAGTATTGCGGAATTTTGCAAAGATTCCTTAATTAGACTATACGGTAAAAAATGGTATGACAAACTGATTAACAAACGAGGTGAATAAATGTTGTCTTTAAATTTAAAATTAGGGCTACAGCAAAAATTATCGCCCCAGCAAATTCAATATCAAAAATTACTTCAACTAAATACATTATCTTTAGAACAAAGGATTAAAACCGAATTGGAATTAAATCCTTTTCTTGAAGAAACATTAACCGAGGACTTGGATATTTCGCAAGTGGAAAGCGAAACCGATGACGAGGAAAAAGAAAGCGAGTATGATTATGAACAAGAAGAATTTGGCATAGAAGATTTTATGAATGACGAAACCATTGATGAAGGAACATATGCCCAATCAATGGAAGAAGAAAGACTTCAACCTGTTGCTCCCATGCGTGTTTCGTTATCTGATACTTTAATACAGCAATTGCGAATGCTTGATTTAAGCGAGGAAGATTACGCAATAGGAGAATTAATTATTCAAAGTTTAGACCCTTCGGGTTATTTTAAACATGATCTAAAAAAACTTGTTGAAGATATTAACTTGTTTGAAGAATATAAAGTTACTGTTGAACAAGCCGAAGAAGTATTAAAGAAAATTCAAAGATTAGAACCTGTTGGCGTAGCTGCAAGAACTTTACAAGAATGTTTGCTTATTCAATTGGAAGTATCGTCTTTTGACCCTTATTATAGTTACCTTGCCGAAAAGGTTTTATCTGAATATTTTAACGACTTTTTTAATAAAAAATTTGATAACATTAAAAAAGGGTTAAACTTAAGTACCGAAACTTTAAGAGCGACTTTAGAAATTATTCAAAAACTTAACCCTAAACCGGGAGAAGGTAATATATTAAACGAAAATTCCAATCAAGTTACGCCGGATTTTATTGTAGAAAAGATTGACGGTAATTATATAGTCTCATTAAACGATAAATATGGAACCTCGGTAACTTTAAGCCCTACATATTTGGATTATATAAATAACAATAAAAGAAAAAGAAACCTTTCGGAAAGAGATAAAGAAGCTCATAAATTTTTACGTGAAAAATACGAATCGGCAAAATGGTTTTTGTCTTCAATTGAACAGAGAAGGCAAACTTTGTTAAAAATAATGAAAACAATTGTAGCAAAACAACGCGATTTTTTTGAATTAGGTCCAAAAGCCTTACGCCCTATGATATATAAAGATATTGCCGATGAAATTGAGATGGATATATCGACAATAAGTAGAGTAGTTAACGGCAAATATGTACAAAGTCCCCAAGGAATTCATGAATTAAAGTTCTTTTTTAGCGAAGGTTTATCTACCGATGATGGTGACGAAATAAGTAATAGACATATTAGAGAGCTGATAAAAGATATTATTGCAGGAGAATCTAAAGATAATCCTTATAGTGATGATAAAATTGCAGTAATGTTACAAGATAAAGGAATACATATTGCAAGGCGTACCGTTGCTAAATATCGCGAACAATTAAAACTTCCCGTTGCGAGACTAAGAAAAGAACTATGAGTTATTTTTGGGATGTTTTATTAATTATCCTTCTGTTTTCTATTTTTGCATTTAGCCATTCGGTTTTTGCTTCGTTATGGTTTAAAAATTTACTGGCAAAGTCCATAGGCTCAAAAATAGCATTTTACAGATTGTTTTATAATTTTATTTCGTTATTAATTTTTATGGCTGTTTATTATTTGATGCCTAAACCCGATGTAATAATTTACGACTTACAATTCCCTTACGATCTTATTATATTGGGACTCCAATTTTTAAGTTTATTTGGATTAGTTTATACGGGATTTAAGATAAACGGAAAAGAATTTTTAGGCTTATCCCAAATTAAAAGATATGTGCAGGGTAATTATGATATTAATGATCTTGACGAAAAAATGGAATTACGCATAGACGGTATCTTTTCGTTTACCAGACACCCGATTTATTTATTCTCGATACTGTTTTGGGGATTAAGACCATATATGGATTTGTTTTATTTTGTGTTTTTTATTTGCCTTACTATTTATTTTTACATTGGGGCATTTTTTGAAGAAAAGAAATTGGTTAAATTATTTGGCGATAGCTATTTGGAATATAAAAAGAGAGTCCCTTCAATTTTACCGATAAAGTTTAAATAATTAATTATTAATTAATATTTGTTACGATAAGTATGAAAAAATGTTTGTTTGCATTGTTATTAATGGTGTTTGGTTTTATTAATGCACAAGAAAAATATGAAGTTTTGGCTAAACTTAATAATCAAGAATTTACAACAGACGAGTTTAACGAAAGATATTTGATGATTCCTCGTTTATCTGTTGGTAATAAGCAAGATGAACCCGCATTTCGTGCAAAGGCTTTTTATACAATGGTTGCAGAAAAACTTTGGGCATTATACGCAAGAGAAGAAGGATTGGATAGCTCCGATATTATTAAATATACTTATAAAGCAATTGAAAAGATGTATGTGCGAGATGCTTTATATAACAGGGAAATTAAAGATAAAGCAAGAGTTGACGAAAAAAAAATTATTTTTGCATCTGCCAAAATTAAAAGAACTTTATACGTAAATTTTGTTTTTGCCAAAGATAGTAATGAAATTTACAAAATTTATTATAAGTTGAATGCAGGCGAATCTTTCGATTCGTTGCTTAATAAAAGACAGGATAAAAATTATCAACCCGGACCTGTAGAAGTTAATTTTGGAATGATGAGAGAAGATATTGAAGATGCAATTTATTCGCTTACACCGGGTAAATATACTAAACCTTTGGATTATGAGGGAGAATATTATATTTTTCGATTAACTTATGAAAAACCAAAAGAATTTAAAGATAACGATGAATATAAAAAAGAATTTAATAATGCCAAAAAACTTGTTGAAGATAGAGCACTAAATAAAGCTTATGCTAATTATTTTAATAAGTTGTTTGTAGGTAAGCAAATAAATGCAGACGGTTATTTGTTTTGGAGTATTGCCGATAGAGTTATTGAGGCGGTTAAAAATAGAAAAGTAAAAGACAAAACACCTGACGGTAATAAAATTACATTAGCTGCTGAGGATTTTACTTTTATTGAGAATTCATTAACTAAAGATACCTTACAAATGGAATTTGTAAGGTTTGAAAATGAGCCCGTTACAGTATTTCAATTTTTACGTGAGTTTTTTTATGAAGGTTTTGTGGGTATTTCAACTAATGCAGATACGTTGCGTGCACAATTACAATCAAGAGTTAAAAGGTTTATTGAACATGAAATTTTATCGCGAGAAGGGTACAAACAAGGATTGCAAAATTTACCCGAGGTAAAAAGATCTATTGATATGTGGAAAGATAATTATTTATCTAAATTGGCAAAAAACCATTTTGTAGCAAATTTGCAACTTACCGATGAAGATGTAAAAGCATACTACGAAAAAAATAAAGGAGGTAGCAATTTGCCGTTAATGGTTAATATTATAGAAATATTAACAGATAATTTAGAAGAAATGGATGCCGTAATGAAGTTATTGGAAAAGGGTGAAGATATTAAAGAGGTTGCAAAAAAATATACAAAAAGAGAAACTGTAAAAAAGAACGGAGGCGAATTTGGATATTTTGCTGCAAATATGTATGGAGAAATAGGGAATATTGCAGCCGGAATGAAAGTTGGTGAAATTTATGGTCCTATTAAAATAGAAGAAGGTTACTCGATATTCAAATTAATAGATAAAAAAGAAAGTAAAGAGAATTTATTAACTAAACCTTTTGAAGAGATTAAAGATTCTTTAAGAAATATTGCAAGAATTGAGCAACTTAAAAACGGTTTGGAAGGTAAAACAATAGAGCTTGCGAAAAAATACAATTTGAAAGTTGATGATAATGTCCTTAATAATTTAAAAGCCGAAAATTTAAACATGTTGGTTTATAGATATATGGGATTTGGCGGAAGAATATTGGCAGTTCCTGTTGATCCTTTATTTACCGATTGGGTTGAAAACTGGCAAAAAGAACAAAAAGATTTACCATAATTAGGAGATAAAATTTTGGAGAGAAAAATAAGATCGACCACTATAATTGGCGTTATACATAACGGTCAGGCTGCAATAGGAGGAGACGGTCAAGTTACTTTAGGCAATACCGTTGTTAAACATAATAGCATGAAGATTAGAAAACTATATAACGGAAAAGTATTATGCGGATTTGCCGGTGCTGCAGCCGATGCTTTTACTTTATTAGGCAAATTTGAAGAAAAATTAGAACAATATAGAGGTAACGTTAATAGAGCCGTAGTAGAACTTGCTACCGATTGGCGAACCGATAAATATTTGCGCCGTTTAGAGGCAATGTTGGCAGTAATTTCGGCAGATTCGGCTTTTATTGTTTCCGGTACGGGAGATGTAATTGAACCCGATGATAAAATAATTGCCATTGGAAGTGGTGGAATGTATGCACTATCTGCAGCTAAAATGTTGGTTAAATATAGCAACTTAACTGCAGAAGAAATTGTTAAGGAAAGTTTAAAAACCGCTGCCGATATTTGTATTTATACAAATGATAAAATTGTAAGCGAAGTTATTAAAAATGACTAAAGGATTTAAATAAAATGAAAAGCAAATTGAATGAATTGATGGAAAATTTAACTCCTATTAAAATTGTGGCCGAATTAGACAAATATATTATTGGTCAAGGAGATGCAAAACGAGCGGTAGCTATAGCATTGCGTAACAGATGGAGACGTCAGCAAGTTGACGAAAAAATGCGTGACGAAATAATGCCCAATAACATAATATTAATAGGTCCTACAGGTGTGGGTAAAACCGAAATTGCCAGAAGATTGGCAAAACTATCCGGTGCCCCTTTTATTAAAGTTGAGGCATCAAAATTTACCGAAGTAGGTTATGTAGGGCGCGATGTAGAATCAATGATTAGAGACTTGGTAGAGTTATCGGTTAATATGGTGCGTTCCGAAATGGCTACCGGCGTTCAGGCAAAAGCAGAACAGATGGCAGAAGATAAAATATTAGATTTATTAATTCCACCTGTACCCAAATACGGAACTGATGAAACTAACAATACAACAGATGAAGCAAATCAAAACGAAAAAACCCGTGAATGGATGCGTCAGAAGCTTAAAAAAGGGGATATGGACGAACGAGTAATTGAATTCGATTCCACCCAGCAGGCAGTAGGTATGCAGGTTATGGGACCTTTCGGAATGGATGACATGGGTATTAATATTCAGGAAATCGTAAGCAGTGTAATGCCCAAAAAGAAGAAAAAACGTAAAGCCCCAATTAAAGAAGCAAGGCGTATTTTTATTCAAGAAGAAACAGAAAAATTAATTGATATGGAAACCGTGCAAAAAGAAGCGGTTAACAGAGTTCAAAATTTAGGAATAGTATTTATTGATGAAATTGATAAAATTGCAGGCACAAGCGGAAAAGGGCATGGTCCGGATGTAAGCCGTGAAGGTGTTCAACGCGATTTATTGCCAATTGTTGAAGGAAGTACGGTTAATACTAAATACGGTGTTGTTAAAACCGATCATATTTTATTTATTGCCAGCGGTGCTTTTCATATTTCAAAACCTTCGGATTTAATACCGGAATTACAAGGACGTTTTCCTATTCGTGTTGAGTTAAAAAGTTTAAGCGAAGAAGATTTTATTAAAATTTTAACGCTTCCACAAAATGCATTGTTAAAACAATATGCAGCACTTTTGGAAACTGAAAATGTAAAAATTTCTTTTAGTGAAGATAGTATATCTGAAATTGCAAGAATTGCCGCAGCAGTAAACGAACAAGTTGAAAATATTGGTGCACGCAGACTTCATACAATTTTAACTACATTGCTTGACGAAATTTTATTTGAAGTTCCCGATAAAATGCCGGAAAGCGATATTATTATTACCGGCGAGTATGTTAACGAAAAACTAAACAAAATTGTTAAAAATAGAGATTTAAGTAAATATATTTTATAATTATTAATTTTATTGCCTCGTTGTATTATTTTACATTTGTAAATGAAACGAGGCTTTTTTATTAACATTGGTAACGAAAGAATGAAAAAATACATTTTATTATTCGGTTTATTGTCGTTTATCGGTTGCAGTTCGTCAAAAATTATTAATTTAACCGAAGCAAAAAACAAAGTGATAGATTATTACGAAACGGACAAATATTATAACGAGTTAAACGCTGTTTTAAAGGATGTTAAAGATTATTTGAAAAATTATAATAATAAACTTTACGATGCGGTTGTTTTTGATGTGGACGAAACCGCTCTTTCTAACTACAATTACATTAAATCGATTGATTTTGGGTACGAACACAACCTATGGTCGGATTGGCAAGATAGGGGAGAAGCGAAGGCGATAGTTCCGGTTAAAGAGTTGTATAAAGTACTAATTGAGCAAGGAGTTAAAGTGATTTTTATTACCGGCAGAAGTACAAAAAATTATGAAGCGACTTATAAAAATTTAATTGCTCAAGGTTATACAAAATTTGATACTTTAATTTGTAGAAAACCGGTAGATTCCTTCCCAAACATGGCTGAGTTTAAATACGCAATGCGTAAGCAGATGACTGCAAACGGTTATAATATTATTGCCAATATTGGTGACCAGGAAACGGATTTTACGGGCGGTTATAACGGCAAAATAGTAAAATTACCGAATTATATTTATAAAATAGATTAACAATTTACGTAACTCGATAAATTTAGCATAATTTATGTAGTTGTATTCCAAAAATTGGCATTTTATATGGAAAAAGTTGTTATTTAAACAATGCTACCAATAGATGCAAAATAAACCTGCAAGTTTTATTACAGAAACATTAACGCACATCCATAAATAATAAAATTATGTTACTTGTCCTAATATTATTAATTGCCGGAATTAAGAAGCGATATACTTGAATTTAATAAATTATTTTTTTGTTTGTGCAAATCTGTTGCTTTAAGCCTTAATTCTAAAACCAATTAGTTTTTATTAATAGTATTAATTGTTTTTAATTACTATTTAGAATTATCTAACTTAGCCGTTTTCCGCCAAGTATTTGCCGCTAATTAATACACAACAGACAAAAGTGGTGTAAATTTCCGCAATGTTAAAAATTAAGTTATTCTATTACAATAACTTACGGTTTTCAACTGTAAAACTTAAGAGAATTTTTGTTATAAATCGAGATGAGTAAAAACCCATCTCGATACAATTAATTTTTATTCTTTGGTCATCTTTTGCGGTGCAATCATGTTTTCGGGAGCAAGTAACTCGTCCAAAACTTCTTTTGATAAAAGTTTTTGTTCCAATACTAATTCATATACACCACGGTTAGTTTCTAAAGATTCTTTGGCTAATGCAGAACATGTTTCGTAACCCAAAACTGGATTTAAAGCAGTTACAATACCGATACTGTTTAATATATAATCCCTACATTTTTGTTCGTTTGCAGTAATTCCGTCTATACAACGATACATTAAAGTAGTCATCCCGTTTTTTAACATTTCGATAGATTCAAATAGACTTTGAACAATTACCGGCTCCATTACGTTAAGTTCCAATTGACCGGCTTCTGCAGCCAGTGTAACCGTAAGATCGTTGCCAATAACCTTAAAAGCAATTTGATTTACAACTTCGGGTATTACAGGATTTACCTTGCCCGGCATAATTGAAGAACCGGGTTGCATCTTAGGTAGATTGATTTCACCCAAACCGGCACGGGGACCACTTGAAAGCAATCTTAAATCGTTAGATATTTTACTTAATTTAACAGCTAATCTTTTTACGGCTGATGAATACATAATAAAAGCACCGGTATCTTGTGTGGCTTCAACTAAATTAGGAGCCAACACAATATTAAAGCCCGTAATTTCTTGTAAGTGTTTAACAACTTTAGCACTATAACCGGGGTCGCTGTTAATGCCTGTGCCAATAGCAGTTGCACCCATATTTACTTCCAAGAAAAGTTTAACGTTATCTTCAAGTCTGCTAATTTCCTCGCTTAAGGTTGATGCATAGGCTTCAAATTCCTGACCTAAAGTCATTGGAACAGCATCTTGCAATTGGGTTCTTCCCATTTTTAAAATATGTGCAAACTCTTTCCCTTTTTTTCTAAAAGAATCTACCAATAACTTAAGTACGGCAACCAAAGTTTTGTTAGATTTAATTAATGCAATTTTAACGGCTGTAGGGTAAGCATCGTTAGTTGACTGAGATAAATTAACGTGATTATTAGGATGGCAATATTTGTATTCGCCTTTCTCGTAGCCTAAAATTTCTAATGCACGGTTTGCAATCACTTCGTTTGCATTCATGTTTGTAGAAGTACCTGCACCGCCTTGAATCATATCTACAACAAAATGTGGATGAAGTTTACCGTTTAAAATCTCATTACATGCTTGCACAATGGCGTCCGCAACCGGTTTAGAAAGTAATCCCAAATCGAAATTGGCTTTTGCTGCAGCCATTTTAACAATAGCAAGACCTTCAATTAAAGTAGGATAAGCAGAAAGGGCAACACTGCTAATGCTAAAATTTTCTAAAGCACGCAAAGTTTGAACACCGTAATAATATTCGTAAGGCACTTCTCTATCGCCTAATAAGTCATGTTCAATTCTTGTTCGTCCGCTTTCGTATTGGGCTGCAATATTTATAACACGTGCATTGGTTTGTCTCATTCTACGCGAAATTACACGTGCAACATGATTATAAATTTTAACAGCAATAGAACCGTAATCATCAATTAAACTTTGGAATTTTTCGCGAGTTAAAACAAAAATAGTAGATTCTAATAAAGCACGTGCATTAGTGCTATGTGGCGAGTCATCTAATAATGCTCCTTCACCAATAAAATCGTATCGGCTAAAAAATGCCAAGCGTTTTTCTTCACCAAAAGGGGTACGTTTAAATAACTCAACTTCACCTTCGTAAATAACAAACAAATTTTTGCGAGGATTGTTTTCGTAAAATAAAAACGCATCCTTTTCAAAGGTTTTAATTTCAATTAAATTAGTAATAAGCTCAAGTTCAATATCACTTAAGTCTTTAAATAGAACAATTTTCTTTAAAAATTCTTTAACAACATTTGCGTCCATAATCAACTCGTATAGAAAATAAATTATTATATTATGTTAAATAAATTAACGAACAAATAATTAGTATTCAAGTATTTTTTAATATTTTTTAAAGAAAACCAAAAAAGCGAAAATTTATAAACAAATTTTTGTTAATTTCGTCTAAAGTATTTTATAAATATTGGAGAAACTAATGAGCAATATCGAAGTAATTACAAGAGAAACGGAATTAACATTAGAAATTAGAACACAAGTTACAATGCCAAAAATGCCAAAACTAATAAAAAATTCGTATGAAGCTATATTAGAGGTTATGAAAAAGAAAAATATACCTGTAACCAAAGCCCCTTTTGTAAAATATGAAAAACTAAACTGGGAAGAATTAAACACCCAAAATAAGGTTATAGCTTTTTTAAAAATGTTCACCCAAAAATGGGATGTTGTTATCGGGTTTCCTGTTGATCGAGAAGTTGTTAATGAAGGCAATATTAAATGCGGAAAAATTGAAGGTGGTAAGTTTATTATGGGAATGCATTTAGGTTCGTACATGAAAGTAGGTAAAACTTACGAAAAAATGTTAAAATTTATGAAAGAAAATAATTTAAAACCAAAACCCGAATCCATTGAGTATTATTTAAATGACCCACAAAAAGTTAAAAAGAGTGAATTGGAAACGATGGTATTAATTCCGATAAGTGGGGAATAGTTATTTGCCGGAAGAGTTTAATAGTTAAATTAAACTCTTCCTTTTTATTAATAATTAAAAATATGAGAGCGATAAGGTTTTAGCTCAACATAAAGTCCTTGGTGATAACACTCTAAACTGCTGCGAGTGTAATTAATATTATTTAAAATATCTCTAAGTTCAAAATTATCAGGGTATCCGACCACATCTAGTTTAATTTTAGCAAACGAGGTAACGTTAGATAAATTGACAACAACCAAAATACGTTCGTATTTATAACGCCATTCATAAGCAATTAAGTTTCTATATGTAAAATTATTATCAATAAGCGGCAATAAACTCAGCAAATGCCAATCACCGTATTTAAATATATCATTTTTGGTAATTTTTAATAATTTATAATAATATTCTTGCAAACATTTAATTACGGGTTCTTTTGGTTTACGCCCCAATTGTACGGGTAATTTAATTTTTTCTCCTTCAAACTGTCCATCATAAAACATTCTCATTCCGGTTAAAGTGCTTATAAGAGTAGCAGCAGCCATCGATTTTTCTTTGCCCAATAAAGCAATAGCTCGCTTTTCATCGTGGTTTTCTATAAAGCGACAAGAACGCTCTTGATAGTCGGGATCGGCATAAAGATGACCTAATATATCTTTAGGCATACCGCATGAAATTCTGTCAATCAGTTTTTTATCATAAGTATAATCAAAACCGAGTTGTTGCAGTTCCCATTCCAAATCCCAATAAGCTTCGGCAAGAAAAATAAAATCGGGTTTGTTAATTTTAACGTTGGCAATAGCTTCTTGCCAAAATTGAGTTTCGGGCATAGAGTAGCCCATTTTATTTAAAGCACCGCCCCAAGTGTTATTAAATACATTATTAAGTGTTAACATTGCCATATCGCAACGTAATCCATCGCAAAGATTTGAAATTTCTTTTAATAAATTAATTTGAAATGAACGTGCTTCTTTACAAAAATAATTTACTTGAATGGTATCTTTCCATGCAGGAAAGAAAGGATCTCGACCATGAGCATAAATTACGTCATCCATTTTAAATGGTTTGAAATATGTGTAAGGATCTCGTGCATAAATCTCACTATCTGCAGGTAGGAACAATTCCGGGTTAGAATTTAATAACGAGGTATCGGCACTATAATGGTTAGAAACAAAATCCAGCATTAATCTAATACCGCGTTTATTCAATTTGTCTTTTAATTTAATAATACTTTCGTTACCGCCCAATATAGGATTAATAACATATTTATCAATAGAATAAGGAGAACCAATAACATCGTCATGTGTCCAATCTTTTAAAGCATTGGAATATTCTTTAACCAATCCTTCTTCAAAGCAATATTTATCTATTGTAGAAGTGCAAGTTTTCCAAACACCCATAAGCCAAACAAAATCTATCCCCAAGTCCGCTAAATTATCCCAATAACTGTCAGGCACTTGGTCAATTGTAATAGGTGTCGAACTATCGGGATAAAAGTTCTTTATCCATACGCGTGTGTTAATTTCGTATAAGTTTATATTAGGTTTCATTTTACCTGAAATATTTTATTATTTAATAGATTTTTATTTGTAAACAAGTTTAAATATATAAAATTAGGAAGAAGAAAAAAAACATAATATTTTTGACCGAACTGTTGCAATGTCAAAAAAATATATTATATTTGCGATAGTTCTTTAAAAATTTGTCGGGATTTAAAGCAAATTGCAACGACATTAAACAAATAGCTAAATAGCAAAAGGTTTTTAATATTTCCCGCTATTTGGCGGGTTTTTTGTTTTAAATACCACAGTCGAGATTTATTACATATTGCAACGACTTAAAACAGTGCTAAAAAGTATAAGGTGAAAGTTTATAACCCCGCTTTTTAGCGGGGTTTTTTGTTTTAAAAAATAACAAAATAATATAAACGATAGGAGAAAAAAATGAACGAATTAACACAAATATTGGAAGCAATACCTGTAGATCCTTTAACCGGTTCGTTAGCAGTACCAATTTATCAAACTTCTACATATGTACAAGAATCACCCGGAGTAAATAAAGGGTTTGATTATACAAGAACAAATAACCCTACAAGAAAAATATTGGAAACCATTATTGCACAATTAGAAGGAGGAACAGTTGGATTAGCTTTTGCAAGCGGGCTTTCTGCAATTGATTCGGTAGTAAAGTTATTAAAAACAGGTGATGAAGTTTTAGCAGTTGACGATATTTACGGCGGGGCGTTTAGATTGTTTACTACAATATATAATAATTTCGGAATTACTATAAATTTTGTTGATACAACCGATGTTAATAATGTTAAAAAAGCGATAAACGAAAAAACAAAATTAATTTGGTTAGAAAGCCCGACTAATCCATTGTTAAAAATATCGGATATTGAAGAAATTGCCAAAATAGCAAAAGAACACAATTTATTGTTATGTGTAGATAATACTTTCGCATCTCCGATTTTTCAAAATCCGTTAAAACTTGGGGCTGATATAGTTATTCATAGTGCAACTAAATATATTGGCGGACATACCGATGTTTTATCAGGGTTGGTTGTTGCAAAAGATATCGAAATTGGTGAGAAATTAAAATACGTTCAAAATGCTACCGGTGCCGTTCTATCACCATTTGATAGTTGGTTATTAATAAGAAGTTTGGAAACCTTAAAAATAAGAGTCGAAAAGCATGTGGAAAATGCTAAAAAGATAGCCGAATTTTTGAGTAAACAACCCGGTATTAAAAATGTTTACTATCCGGGATTACCGGCACATAAAAATTATGAGATTGTAAAAAAACAACAAAAACAACCGGGTAGTATGATTTCAATTTCTTTTGAAGAAGATACAGAAGAAGTAGCAACTAAATTTGTAACTTCTACAAAATTATTTAAACTTGCAGAAAGTTTGGGAGGAGCAAAAAGTTTGGTAAGTCATCCCGCAAGCATGACCCATAAATCCATACCCCGAGAAAAAAGATTGGCAGGGGGAATTACGGATAGTTTGGTAAGACTTTCTGTAGGGCTTGAAGATGCCGAAGACTTAATTAATGATATAAAACAAGCTATAGAAAAAAGTATAAGTTTAAAATAAAAGGGAATATTAAGTGGAAACTGTTGTATATAAATTTGGCGGTTCATCGGTTGGCAGTCCCGAGACCATTAAAAAAGTAATTGATATAATTAAAGAAGATAATGAAAACAGAAGTTTAATTTTAGTATTTTCCGCATTTCAAACAATTACCAATATACTAATAAGCACGGGTGAAAACGCGGCTTTAGGAAAGAATGAATATAAAAACGGATTTTCGTATATAAAAAACATTCATCTAACCGTAATAGAAAAATTAACTACCGGCGAAAGTTTGTACTTGGTTAGAAGAAAAGTAAACTTACTATTAGATGAATTAGAAAAACTTTTATACGGCATTTGGTTAATTAAGGAACTATCCCCACGCAGCAAAGACCATATTATGAGTTTTGGAGAAAGACTATCGTGCACAATAATAACAGCAGCTTTAAATAGTGCCGGACTTAAAGCCGAATATGTTGATAGCAGGAAACTGATAAAAACAGACAATAATTTTGGGAATGCAAGGGTATTATTTAGTAAGACGGATAAAATAATAAATGATTACTTGAAAAGTAAGCAAATAATAAAAGTAGTAACGGGGTTTATAGGTAGTACTATAGAAGGTGAAACCACAACATTGGGGCGAGGCGGTAGCGATTATACCGCATCCATTTTAGGAGCTGCATTAGATGTTAAAGAGATTCAAATATGGACTGATGTTGACGGAGTATTAACCGCAGACCCCCGAAAAGTAAAAAGAGCTTTGCCTATTGAAAAAATGTCTTATGAAGAAGCATTGGAAATGAGCCATTTTGGAGCAAAGGTAATTTACCCACCAACAATACGTCCGGCTTTAATAAAGGGGATACCCATAATTATTAAAAATACATTCAATCCGGTATTTAAAGGTACAGTAATTACAAATGAAACAATAACAAACGACTATGCCGTTACCGGTATTTCAACAATTGAAAATGTAGCCCTTATTAATGTAAAAGGAACAGGCTTAATAGATGTTGCCACATTAGCCGGTAGAATATTTAATTTGCTTGCCTACAATAACATTAGTATTATATTAATATCTCAAGCTTCATCCGGTCATTCAATTTGTTTTAGCATTTATGAAGAAAATGCACAAAGAGCAGAAAAATTAATAACAGAAGAACTAAAACATGAAATAAATGACGGATTAATAAACGGAATTGTAACAGATAAAGATGTTGCAGTAATTGCGGTTGTTGGCGAGAATATAAGAAATTTACCGGGTGTACCGGAAAAAATATATCAGGCTTTGGGAAGAAACGGAATTAAAATAGAAGCTGCGGCTCAAGGGTCTTCCCGTCTTAATATCTCTTTGGTAATTTCAAAAAGTGATATAGGAAAAGCATTAAATGCAATTCACGATTCGTTTTTTTTATCACATCTAAAAGTAATAAATGTGTTTGTATTAGGAACTGGAGAGTTGGGTAAAACTCTTTTTGCCCAATTAAATAATCAGTTAAATTATTTATTTAATAATTTGAATTTGGAAATTAGAGTTGTGGGGGTTGCCAATACAAGAAAAATGCTAATAAAAGAAAGCGGAATTAATGTTAAAGCATGGGAAGAAGAATTATTATATGAAGGGAAGTTAAGCAATACCGATGAATTTATACAAACAATTATTAAGGGAAATTTGCCCAATTCGGTTTTTGTTGATTGTACCGGTTGTGAGTTAGTAGTAAATTATTATTTAGGTCTGTTAAAAAAATCCGTTTCAATAATTACCCAAAATAAAAAAGCCTGTACAGTTAAAAATAAAATATATAATGAACTTAAAAATGCTGCAAAAAAATATAACGCAAAGTTAGTTTTTGAAACTAATGTAGGAGCCGGCTTACCGTTTGTAAATACTTTACAAGATTTAATTTTAAGCGGAGATAAGATAATTGAAATTGAGGCAGTACTAAGCGGTACTTTAAGTTATGTATTTAACTCAATAAATGAGAGTAAATCTTTCTCTGATGCTGTAAAAGAAGCATGTGAATTGGGTTATACCGAAAAAAATCCGATGGTAGATTTAGACGGAAGTGACATTGCAACAAAATTGCTGGTCTTAATAAGAGAAGCCGGATTTAATATTAATTTTGAAGAAATACAAATTGAAAAATTGATTGACGACTTACAAGAAAATAAAGGCGAAGAGTTTTTTGAGTATTTAAAAGAATATAATTCTTTATTTGAAGAAAAGAGAAAAATAGCTGCAAGTAACAATATGGTATTGCGATATATTGCCGAATATAAAGGAAATAAAGCAAGTGTAAGACTAAAGCAGGTTGATAAAAATCATCCATTTTACGAGCTAAGAAATAACGAGAATAGCATATCGTTTACTACAGTTTATTATAATGAAACACCCGTGTTATTAAAAGGACCCGGAGCAGGTTTTAAAATTACATCCGGAGGTATTTTGGCAGATATAATTAAAATTGCAAATTTTTTCTATTAATTTCGGGTTTTTTGCATTTTTATGCTTGCTTTATACAAAAATATGTCTTATATATACACTGTAAATTTGAAAAGTTATTTAATTATTTGCATAATTATAAATTATAAGGTTTGTCCATATGTTATCCTCGTGTATTTCACTAACATCCGTTATAACTACCGGCAGTCTAACAGACTGAAGTTGGTGAATACTATTCTTTTAAACCGACTTTAGTCTAACTAGGTCGGTTTTTTTATTTTAAACAAGTAGATGAGGAGTTATGAAAGTTTTAAAATTTGGAGGTTCTTCTGTAGGTAGTGCCGATAGAATTGCAGATGTAGGAAGCATAATAAAAAACAAATTAAAAAATAACGAAAAAATAGCCGTTGTTTTTTCGGCTTTTCAAGGCGTAACGGATTTATTAATAGAAATAGGATTAACGGCATCTAAAGGAGATATTAGCTATAAAACCAATTTTAATATTTTAGTAGAAAAAACCAAAGAAATTGTAACAAAGCTAATTAAAAAGAATACAAAAAAAATACAATATCAGGTAGAAATATTTTTAAATGAAATAAAAGATTTGCTGCATGGTATATATCTTATAAAAGAAATTTCTCCTAAAACTATGGATAATTTGTTGAGTTATGGAGAAAGAATTTCTAATTATGCAATATCGGAATATTTTATTACATTAGGAATTAATGCCAATTATTGCGATGCAAGAGAAATTATTAAAACCGATTCACTATTTGGTTCGGCAAAAGTTAATTTAGAAATTTCGGAAAAACTAATTAAAAATTATTTTGAAAAAAGTAATAAAGTTGAAATAATTACAGGGTTTATTGCTTCAAATAATTTAAACGAAACAACAACATTAGGGCGGGGAGGATCGGATTATACGGCATCAATAATAGGAGCAGCACTAAATGTTGAAGAAATTGAAATATGGACGGATGTTGACGGTGTATTAACGGCAGATCCGCGAAAAGTAAAAGATGCTTTTCCTGTTTCATTTTTATCTTACGAAGAAGCAATGGAACTATCCCACTTCGGTGCAAAAGTAATTCATCCGCCAACTATGTATCCGGCAATGGTTAAAAATATTCCGATTAGAATAAAAAACACTTTTAATCCTAATTTTATTGGTACATTAGTTCAAAGTAGTTCTACAAAAGACAAATATGCAATAAAAGGAATTTCTTCAATAGACGAAGTAGCTTTAATTAGTGTTCAAGGTCCGGGAATGGTAGGTGTAGCAGGTATTGCCAAAAGGTTGTTTGGAGTATTGGCAAACGAAGGAATTAATATAATATTAATTACTCAAGCATCCTCTGAACATTCTATTTGTTTTGCAGTATTACCCAAATTTGCCGAAAAAGCACAAGAAGTAATTAGAAATGAATTCTATTACGAATTAAAAGATGGTTTAGTTAACGATATTAAGATAGAGAGTGAATTATCAATTGTAGCGGTAGTTGGCGAAAATATGAGAAGCACTGCCGGAATTGCCGGAAATTTATTTTTAGCCTTAGGAGACGAAAAAATTAATATTGTTGCTATTGCCCAAGGAAGTAGCGAGTTAAACATTTCAATGGTCATAAATAAAACGGATTTAAAGAATGCACTAAATTTAATACACAAAAAATTCTTTTTTAACGGTGTAAAAGATGTATATTTGTTTGTGGCAGGAATTGGAAAGATAGGTAATAAATTTATAGAAATACTTATAAATAGAAAAGAATATTTGTTAAAGCAAAAAAATATAAGACTTAATTTAATAGGGGTTTCAAACAGTAAAAAAATGATTTGGAGTATTGAGGGGATAAACGATAAGGACTTAGGAAGTAATTTTAATTTTATAGCAAAAAATTATACCGATAATAAATTTGTTGAACAAATTATTAACTCTAAATTAAAAAATAAAATTTTTGTTGATTGTACATCAGGAAAGGAACTTGCAAAAGAATACTTGAATTTGCTTAAAAACAAAGTGAGTATTGTTACTGCCAATAAAACGGCAAATTCAATAGATTACAATTATTATCAAAAACTTTTGGAATTACAAAAAAACAAAACTTTTTTTAATTACGAAGCAACCGTTGGAGCCGGATTACCGATATTAACTTCGCTAAACGATTTGAAAAACGCAGGAGATGAAATAGAAGAAATTGAGGCAGTATTATCGGGTACGCTGGGGTATATTTTTAATATTATTTCTAAGGATGTACCGTTATCTAAAGCAATAAAAAAAGCAAGCAAAAAAGGATTTAGCGAACCGGACCCACGAGACGATTTATCGGGATTTGATGTTTTACGAAAAATAATTATTCTAATACGCGAATTGGGAATTGTCATAGAACCTAATGCGATTGAACAAGAAAAGATAATTGATAATGAATTACTTTTTGATTGCACTTTGGATGATTTTTATAACAACTTATCTGAAGTAGATAAAGAATATGAAAATAAGCGGTTACAGTCCGAAAGCAAAAATGAAAGATTAAAATATATTGCGGAATATAAAAACGGAAAAGCAAAAATAGGAATTAAGTCTATTGGACCTAATAGTCCGTTTTATAATTTATGTTTAACCGATAATATGGTAGTTATTAAAAGTAAATATTATAATAATAATCCATTAATAATTCAAGGTCCCGGTGCGGGATTAGAGGTTACGGCTGCGGCGGTATTTGCCGATTTAATTAAAATAATTGATAAAATATAAAAAAATATTATGTATAATGAAGTTAAAGTATTTGTACCGGCTTCGGTAAGTAATGTTGGTTGCGGATTTGACACGTTTGGTTTTGCAATTGAAAAATTAGGAGATGAAATTACGTTACGTAAAACCGAGGGGAATGATTTGATAATTAAATCAATATCCGGCGATAAAGGTAAATTGCCAAAAGATATTAGGCTTAATACCGTTGGAGCTCCGTTAATTACAATGATGTTGGAAAATAATATTTCTTGTGGTGTGGAATTGGAAATTAACAAATATATGCCAATTAGCAGCGGTTTAGGCAGTAGCGCGGCTTGTGCTGTTGCTTCTGCGGTAGCGGGTAATTATTTGTTCGATCTCAATCTTTCCGAAAATAAATTGTTGGAATATGCATTACAAGGCGAAAAAATAGCAAGCGGAGGATTACATGCCGATAATGTGGCTCCTGCATTATTCGGGGGATTTATTTTAATAAGGAGTTATTCTCCGCTTGATATAATAAAATTACCCACTCCAGAAAATTTATACTGCGTAATAATATATACCGATATAGAAATAAGCACAAAAGAAGCCAGAAGAGTATTACCTGAATGCGTACCTTTAAAAGATGCAATAAAGCATTGGGGAAATAGTGCAGCATTAACTGCAGGTTTGTTTATGAATGATTTGAATTTAATAGGAAGAGCTGTTGAAGATTATATTGTTGAACCTGCCAGGGCGTTTTTAATTCCTAATTACGCAGAAATAAAAAATATCGCTTATAAATCGGGTGCTTTGGCATGTAATATTTCAGGAAGTGGTCCCTCCATTTTTGCCTTTGCAGGTTCTAGCGAAATTGCCGGACAAATAAGCACAAACATAAAAGAGTTTATGAAGACACAAAAATATGCTTATTCTATTTTTGTAACAAAAGTTAATAAGCAAGGGGCATTATTAATAAATAGAAAATAAAATGAAATATTATAGTACAAACAACAAAAACAATATTGTATCTTTTAAAACCGCAGTATTAGAAGGATTAGCCGCAGACGGTGGTTTATATATGCCGTTAATAATTCCCAAAATGGAAAATGAATACTTTAGTAAAAATAAAAATCATTCGTTTAAAAATACAGCATTTCCGATATTAAAAAAATACATTGAAGATGAGATACCTGAAAATGATTTTATAGACATTGTTGATAATATTTTTACATTTAATTCCCCGTTGGTATTACTTGATAATAATACAATGGTGTTGGAATTGTTTAACGGACCCACCTTGGCATTTAAAGATTTTGGGGCACAATTTACGGCTGCAGTTACCGAGTATTTTAATAAGAATGAAAAAAGAAAGTTAATAATACTTGTTGCAACTTCGGGAGATACGGGTAGTGCGGTTGCAAACGGATTTTATAATAAAAATGGAATTGAAGTTGTTGTTTTGTATCCTAAAAATAAAATTAGTTTTTTGCAAGAAAAACAAATAACTACTTTAGGTGGTAACGTTAAAGCATTGGAAATAGAAGGAACATTTGACGATTGTCAAAGACTTGTTAAAACGGCTTTTAATGATAAATTTTTAAAAAACAATATTAGACTTTCATCTGCTAATTCAATAAATATAGCAAGGTTATTGCCTCAAATGATCTATTATTATGACGCTTATTTTAATTGTAGCGAAAGTGCCGAAAATATTGTTTTTACCGTTCCAAGCGGGAATTTAGGGAATTTAACGGCTGGGCTTATTACAAAAAAAATGGGATTGCCTGTAAATAAATTTATTGCTGCATTAAATATTAATGATGTATTTAATAAATATTTAAAAACAAGTGTATTTAAATCGGAAAAATCCGTAAAAACTTATGCAAACGCAATGGATGTTGGTAACCCGAGTAATTTAGCCCGTATAATTGATTTATATAATAATGAACACAAAAAAATTATGGATGATGTTGTATCCAATAAAATTAACGATGATGAAATATTAAACGGTATAAAAGAAGTTTATACAAAATATGGATATATAATTGACCCTCATGGTGCAGTGGGCTATGCAGCAACAAAAAAAATGCAGGATAAATTCAGTAAGAATACGCAATTTATTATTTTAGAAACTGCGCATCCGGCAAAATTTTACGAGATAATAGAAAACGCATTAAATAAAAAAATAGAAAAACCCGATAGATTGACAAAGTGTATAGATAGAGAAAAAAAGAGTAGTGTTTTATCAAGCAATTATGAAGATTTAAAAGAATATTTATTAAGTATTAACGAGTAGGTAAATATGGATAAAAAAATAAAAGTAGGGGTTTTAGGAGCTACAGGAAGTGTAGGACAAAAATTTATAACACTATTAAATAATCATCCGTATTTTGAAGTAGAAGAAATTGCGGCATCAGATAAATCTGCAGGGAAAAAATATAAGGACGTTGTTAACTGGATTGAAGATGCTGAGATGCCTAAAAAAATTGCCGATAAAGTTATTAAATTATGCGATGATAAATTTAATTCCAAATTATTGTTTTCGGCATTAGATGCTTCGGTTGCGGGAGAGATTGAAGAAAACTTGGCAAATAAAGGACATATAATAATATCAAATGCAAAAAACCACAGATGGAGTTATGCTGTTCCGTTAATTATTCCGGAAGTTAACCATGAGCACTTAAATTTAATAAAGTATCAGAAATATAATAACGGAGCTATTGTTACAAATCCTAATTGTTCAACTATAGGGTTAATATTATCAATTGCCCCATTACATAACAAATTTGGAGTTAAGTCAATAAATGTTGTTACATTACAGGCAATAAGCGGTGCGGGATATCCGGGAGTGCCGAGTTTAGATATGATAGATAATATTATTCCTTTTATTGGGGGTGAGGAAGATAAATTGGAAAGTGAACCTCTTAAAATATTGGGGAGAATGGATGAGGATAAAATTATTAATGCAGATATTAAAATTAGTGCTTCTACAAATAGAGTGTTTGTAAAAGACGGCCACACGGAAATTGTTCAGCTTAGTTTTATTAATAAACCGACAAAAGAGGAAATATTAAAAACTTGGGAAGAATATAAATCTTTACCGCAAGAAATGAATTTACCTTTTGCACCGGTAACACCAATAAAATATTTTGACAACGAAAAATATCCTCAACCACGTTTACATAAAAGTATAGATAAAGGGATGGCTGCTATTACAGGAAGATTAAGGGAGTGTAATTTATTTGACTATAAATATGTTGTATTATCGCATAATACAATAAGAGGAGCTGCCGGGGGTACCATATTAATTGCAGAAATAATGTATAAAAAAAGAATGATATAATACCCTTATTAGGTAAGGAGAAATAATGCAAAGTAAAGAATTTAGATTTAGAGAAATTACTTATAATTATACTTCGTTTTCGGATAAAGAAATTATATTAAAATATTTTGATAAAGAGACTTGGCAACAAGTTGAACTATTAAGAAATAGAAGAATAACAGGAAGAAGTGCAAAACTATTATACGAAAATGTTGGCGATATATTTATTATAGAACGAAACCCTTACCTATATGAGGAATTTCTTAAAAATAAACATAAAAGAAATAAGTTAAAAATAATACATAATTCAAGAATAGAAACAGTAAGACGGAATAGCAAAGGGGATGAAACTGCCTTAAAAGTTATAAAAAAGGTTGAAGATTTAAATGAAAGATTTTTTAAGGAGTTTTACACTGTAAAATTATTACGACAAAAATTACTTTTAATGTTAACCGGTTTAGTATCATTAAAAAATGTACATTTTTCCTCTTTTCATCTTGTAAGCCATGCTACCGATGCAACAGATTGGCGAGTAGAGTATCCGTTTGTTGTTGTATATCCCAATTCTATTGAGGAGATACCGGTATTAATTAAAGTAGCTAAAAAATTAAATCTTTCTATAATTCCCAGAGGCGGCGGTACCGGGTTAACCGGCGGAGCCGTGCCCGTTAACAGAAGAACAATGGTAATAAATACCGAAAAGTTTACTAAAATACATGAAATAGAACATGTTGAGGAAAATGAAAATATTATTCCCGTTATTGAAGTTGAAAGCGGAGTAGTTACCGATACAATTATTGAACATTGCGAAAAGTTAGGGTATATATTTGCCACAGATCCTACATCGGCATGGGCAAGTACAATAGGCGGAAATATTGCCGAAAATGCAGGCGGCAAAAAATGTGTAATGTGGGGTACTGCAATAGATAATTTGTATTCGTTTAAAATTGTTAATAGCACCGGAGATATATTAAAAGTAAAAAGGAGAAACCACCCATACAGAAAAATACTACCGGAAGATAATGTAATATTTGATGTATATAAATTAAACGGCAAAGGGGATTTATTAACTAAAACCATTGAACTAAGCGGAACAGAAATAAGAAAAAAAGGGCTGGGGAAAGATATTACAAATAAGGCATTAAAAGGTTTGCCCGGGTTACAAAAAGAAGGGGGGGATGGTGTAATTGTATCTGCTAAATTTGTTTTATATACCCCTTTTAAATATTGTAAAACTATTTGTATCGAGTTCTTTGGCAGTAACATGGTTGCAGCATCTAATGCAATAATAAAAATAAACGATTTGTTTTCTGAAGATAATAAAGTATATTTAACCGCATTAGAACATTTTGACGAAAAATATGTTGATGCTATAAATTATAGGAATAAGTCTAATAGAAACGAAAATCCAAAAGCGGTATTGTTAATTGATTTGGAAAGTAATTATACTGATGAACTGGAACAGGGTTGTAATAAGATAATATCGGTTGCAAATAGTTTTAATGCAGAAGGAACACTGGCAATTAACGATAGCGAAAGGAAAATATTTTGGAATGATAGAAAACATTTGGGGGCAATTGCAAAACACACAAATGCGTTTAAGCTAAATGAAGATATTGTAATTCCGTTACGCAATTTACCCCATTTTGCCGATTATATCGAACAGCTGAATTATTGCAAAGAATATGAAAATTCAATAACAACAATTAACAAAATAAATGATTATTTAATTGAACTAAATAAATCAGAAAGAGATAATATTCCCCACAAACGTGTTGAGGGAATAATTGTGGAACTTGAAAATAAAAAACAAATATATAATAAATTATTACATGAAATAAATACAAACAATAATATTTTAGCAGATATACAAAGCGGAAAAATAATAATAGAATATGATAAAGAAATTACAAGTTATTATAAAAAAGTATTTCACGGATACGATGAAATAATAAAAGACATTGAAAAAATTGAAATAGCTGAAAGGACAAGAAAAATAATAATTGCAACACACATGCACGCGGGTGACGGTAATGTTCATGTAAATATTCCGGTTCATTCAAACGATTATTTGATGATGAACGAAGCCGATGAAGCGGCTTCTTTATCAATGAAAAAGGCAGTTGAGTTGGGTGGTGTTGTATCAGGCGAGCACGGAATAGGACTAACAAAATTAAAATTTATTGACCAAGAAATTTTGGATGAGTATCAAGCGTATAAGAAAATTAATGATCCTGATGATTTGTTTAACCCGGGTAAATTAAATAAAAATTTTCCATTGTACTTAATATATACGCCGTCATTTAATTTGTTGGAGCGAGAAGCAATAATATTGGAATATACGGATTTGGAAAAACTATCCTCACAGATATCTTCGTGTGTTAGGTGCGGAAAATGTAAAACGGTTTGTAATACACATTATCCCAAAGGAGAAATGTTTTATAATCCTCGAAATAAAATATTGGCGGTTGGTTCAATAACCGAAGCAGTGTTGTTTGCTGCACAAACATTAGACATGAAATCGTTTGAATATTTTAAGAATTTAAGAGAGATATCGGATAATTGCACTGTGTGTCATAAGTGCCAAGTTCCTTGTCCTGTAAAAATTGATTTTGGCGATATATCCATAACAATACGCAAACAATTAGAGTTTAGAAAAAAAACAAAAGCTAAAATATTTACTGCTATTGCATTATTTTATTTAGGAAGAAAAAAATACTTTATTAATAAAATATTTAGACTTGGATTATTGAAGATAGGATATAATTCGCAACGTATTATATCTTATATAAATAAACCTATTTCATATTATACCGGTTTAATAATTCCCAAACTTAATCATTTATTACGAAGCCCTTTTCCTAAAAGCGGAGAAAAAACGATTAGGGAAATATTTAACTTAAAAAATACAGATATGTTTTATTGTTTTGAAAACCCTAAAATAACTACGGGTAAAAGTGTTGTATATTTTCCGGGGTGTGGCTCTGAAAGAATGATACCCGAAATAAGTTTGGCGGTAATAACTTTGTTATATAATGCCGGAATAAAAGTTGTTATTCCTCCCGAGTATTTATGTTGCGGCTATCCGTTTATGGCAAACGGTAAAATAGAAACTGCAGAATTAAAAAGTTATGAAAACAGAGTAATCTTTCATAAAATGGCATATACTGCGGGTTACTTAAATATTGAAGCGGTTATTGTATCATGCGGAACGTGTTACGAAATGTTGGATAAATATGAACTTGAAAACATTTTTAACAATGCCAAATTAATTGATGTAAATGAATACATAGCACAAGAACAACTTTATACAAAAAAAAGTAACGGTAATAAACTTTATTATCACGAGCCTTGTCATAGCCCATTAAAACATAAAGGATGCGATAAAACGTTTAGTAATATATACGGTATAAAGCCTGACGTAATACCAAATTGTTGCGGAGAGGCAGGAACTCTTGCTTTATCCCGACCGGATATAGCCAATATACTTAGAGATAGAAAAGTAGAAAACTTTAATAACCAAAATTATGAAAAGCAAATTGAAGTGTTAACTACTTGCCCTAGTTGTGTTATGGGGTTAAATAAGTTAGATTCTAATATAAAAGTTAATGGAAAATCGTTGGTAATATATAATGCCGAGCAATTTTTAGGGAAGGACTGGAAGAAAAACTTTATTAAAACAGTAAAAAAAGAAGGAATTGAAAAAATACTGTTTTAAAATGAAAATAAATGTATTTTTATGAAAATTTATGCAAGCTATTGACAAAGATTAAAATGATTGTTATTTTGCACCCATGAAAAAAATAACCAAGACATATTGCCTTTTAACTTCAAATAGCCAAAACATTTGGTGGTGGTGGGGTACGTACTGCAATAAGTCTTGGTGATTTTGAGAAATAATTATATTTAAAAAGCCTTTCTCGTTACACCGAGAAAGGCTTTTTTAGTTTAAACATGAATAGGAGAAAAAATGAATTATAATGAGTTTTGTGAGTATGCAAAAACATACAATTTAATACCGGTATATAAAATAATAACCGCCGATATGTTAACTCCTGTTTTGGCTTATTTAAAAGTAAGAGATAAACAATCAACAGCTTTTTTACTTGAATCGGTTGAAGGAAATGTAAATATGGCTCGTTTTTCTTTTATTGGTAAGGACCCCGAACTAATAATAAAGAATAAAAAGAATGATATTATTATAGAAAACAAGAATAAAAAAGAAGAGACATCGGGCAATATATTTGATGTAATTACTAAAGAATTAAACAAATACAAACAGCCAAAAATAGAAGAATTACCTGCATTTTCAGGTGGTTTATGCGGGTTTATAGGATATGAAAATATACAGCAAATTGAGCCGACAGTAATAACAAAAAACAAAGGAATTGAAAACTACGATTCAATTTTAGGGCTATTTAAAACGTTAATAGCATTCGACCATTATAAGCATCAAGTAATTTTGATTTCAAATGTAACAATAAAAGATGAAACAAATTTAAATAATGCTTACCAAGATGCGCTTGATAATATAAGTAATTTAAGTTCTCTATTAAATAATACGATCAGTTATAAAAGTGATTTTAGTTTGCTTTCCGAAACCGAATGCAATACCGAAGACAAGGAGTTTTTTGAAATGGTGGAGAAAAGTAAATATCATATTATTGAGGGGGATATATTTCAAATAGTACTTTCAAAAAGGTACTTTGCACAATATAAAGGAGATACTTTTAATGTTTATAGAGCCTTAAGAATCATTAATCCTTCTCCTTATATGTATTATTTTGAATACCCTGACGGCTTATCTATTATGGGTACATCTCCGGAAAACTTAGTAAAAATATATGATAGAAATGTACAATTACTTCCAATTGCAGGAACAAGAAGGAGAGGAAAGACAAAAGAAGAAGATATAATGCTTGAAGAAAACTTAATAAATGATAAAAAAGAATTGGCAGAACATACTATGTTGGTTGATTTGGGGAGAAATGATTTGGGACGAGTATGTAAATATGGTACTATTGAAGTGGTAGAGCAAATGAAAATACAAAGGTATTCGCATGTAATGCATATTGTTTCAAAAGTTGAAGGAGAACTGACTGAAGATAAACATATTGTAGATGCACTCAAATCTTGTTTTCCTGCAGGTACGGTAACCGGAGCACCCAAAATAAAAGCAATGCAGTTAATTGAACAATTTGAAAGAACAGAGAGAAATATTTATGCGGGAGCTGTTGGCTATTTTGATTTCAAAGGAAATATGGATATGTGTATTGCAATACGTACTTTATTTGCAAAAGATAATACAATATATTGGCAAAGCGGAGCAGGAATAGTAGCGGATAGTAAACCGGAATTGGAAAGTAAAGAGATAAACAACAAAGCAGCTGTTATGATAAAAGCTTTAAAGTTTGCGGAGGTTATAGATGAAAATTTTAGTAATTGATAATTACGATTCGTTTACATATAATTTAGTACAATTGCTGGGGCAATTTTGTAATAAATTAGTAATAAAACGTAACGATGAGATAAGTATAAAAGATATTAAAGAAATTAATCCAAATAAGATATTAATTTCCCCAGGACCGGGAAAACCCGAAGATAGCAACATTTCACTAACAACAATAAAAGAACTAGGTAATATAATTCCAATACTGGGTGTTTGTTTGGGTCATCAGGCAATTGGAATTGCTTATGGAGCAAAAGTAGTTAAAGCAAAAGAATTGAAACATGGTAAAACATCGCTAATAAAACATGATGGTAAAACAATTTTTACAGATATTCCCCAAAATTTTGTTGCTACAAGATATCATTCGTTAGTAATTGACCCCGATAGTTTACCCTCAGAATTAGTAATTACGGCAGAAACCGATGACCATGTAATAATGGGAGTAAGACACAATAGTTACGATATTGAAGGAATACAATTTCATCCTGAATCAATACTTACTAAACAAGGCTACAATTTAATTAAAAACTGGGTATTAAAATGATAAAGTTATATTTAGAAAAAATAATGGAAAACGATAATTTATCGTTAGATGAAGCAACAGATGCAATGTTGTATATAATGAGCGGTGCAGTAAATAATAGCCAACTTTCGGGATTTTTGGCAAGCTTAAAAACTAAAGGCGAAACGGCGGAAGAAATTGCAGGTTTTGCAATGGCAATGAGGGAAAAAAGTATTAAAATAAATACAGATGAAGAAAACGTTGTTGACGTATGCGGAACCGGTGGAGATAATTCGTTTACATTTAATATTTCAACCGCAGCCTCATTTGTAGTTGCAGGTGCAGGTGTAAAAGTAGCAAAACACGGTAATCGTTCAATTTCCAGCTTAAGCGGAAGTGCAGATGTGTTAAAAGCGTTAGGTGTTAATATAGATTTAAGTCCTGAAAAAACAGAAAAAACTTTAAATGAAGTTGGCATTGCGTTTTTATTTGCTCCGTTATATCATCCCGCAATGAAATATGCAGCACAAGTAAGAAAAGAACTTGGGGTTAGAACGGTTTTTAATATTTTAGGCCCCTTAACAAATCCGGCAGGGGTAAAAAAACAACTTGTAGGTACTTTTAATACTTCGGTTTCGGAAAAAATGGCGGAAGCTGCAAAGTATTTAAATTATAAAAAAGTTTGTTTTATAACATCAGAAAACAATATAGACGAAATAACTTTAAATGGAGATACTTTCGTTTTTGAATTTAATACTAAACAAGGAATAAATAAATATAAAATAAATAATAATATATTTGGATATCCGCAAATAAATCCAAATTCAATAGCAGGAAATAATGCTGAAGATAACGCAAAAATAATACTTAAAGTACTTAATAACGAAACAAATAACGGAGCTTATCATGTAGTTGCAAGCAATGCGGCAATGGGGTTATATGCTGCCGGTTATTCCGATAGTATTAAAGAATGTTTATATGCCGCCGAGGAATCTATAAAAAGCGGACAAGCGTTAAATAAATTAAAAAAGTTACAAAATATTAATTAAGGTTTATGATGAATATACTGAATTCAATTATAGAAGATAAAAAAAATGAAGTGAGTAATATTAAAACATCTTACAGATTATCTGACTTGCAAAATAATATCTATAAAAGTATCAGTTTTAAAGATGCAATTAATAATAAAAGAAAAATTAATTTAATAGCCGAAATAAAAAAAGCAAGCCCTTCCAAAGGAATAATAAGAAAAGACTTTAACTATTTGGAGATTGGGGAATGTTATATGAAGGCAAATGTTGATGCAATTTCTATTTTAACCGACGAAAAATATTTTATGGGGAATATAAAATATCTTGAAGGAATAGCACAAATAAAAACCGTTCCACTGTTACGTAAAGATTTTATTATTGATGAAGTTCAAATAATTCAAGCTAAAAAACACGGAGCAGATGCAATATTGTTAATATCAGAAATACTTGATAAACAACAAATAAAAGACTTTACAACAATTGCAAAAGAACTAAATATGGATATATTGTTAGAATTACACTCAATAGAACAATTGGATAAAATAGACTTTAGTGTAAATGAAATAGTAGGTATAAATAATAGAAATTTAAAAACATTTGAGGTTAATATAAATACTACTATTGAAATTAAAAAACATATACCAAACAATATTATTGTTGTTTCTGAAAGCGGAATTAAAAATAGCAAGGAAACGGAAGAGTTAAAAAAGTATAATATTAATGCAGTATTAGTGGGGGAATATTTTATGCAAAACGAAAACATTTATAATTCCGTAAAAACATTTAAGGAATATTTAAATTATGAAAATTAAAATATGCGGAATAACAAATATAGAAGATGCATTGTATTGCGAACTAAAAGGAGTTGATGCATTGGGATTTGTGTTTTATGAAAAAAGTGAACGATTTATTAATTATGATAATGCAAGAGATATTATAGAAAAATTAGATCCTTTTGTGTTAAAGGTTGGCGTATTTGTTAACAAACCCGAAGATGAAATAAATGAGATAAGCAAATATGTTAAATTAAATTTAGTACAATTACACGGAGATGAGGAAATAATAAATTATACCAATGTTAATTTACCTATATTAAGGGGAATAAGAATTAAAGATCAGAATGATATAATAAAAATATATAAAAACAATAACATGAAATTTATATTAGATACATATCAGAACAATATGTACGGAGGAACCGGAAAAATGTTTGATTATAACCTTGTTCCTAAAGACATATGGAAAAAATCAATTATAGCGGGGGGAATAAATAGCGATACGATAGATAAAATATTAAATATGGACGAACTGCCGGCGGGTATAGATGTATCTACTGGTGTGGAAAGTAGTAAAGGCAAAAAAGATAATGATAAAATTGATAGATTGATAAAAAAAATAAATGAAAGGAGAAATAAATGTTAATATTAATGCCGTTAGATGCTCCCAAAGATGCAATTGATAAAGTAAAAAATAAGTTAACTTATAACGGCTGCACTCCTCACGAAATACCGGGTGCAATTAAGTTAGGAATAGGAGTAACCGGTCCAAGTAGTAAACTTAGCTTAGATGAGTTTAAATTATTGGAATATGTGGATGATGTTATCAGAGTATCTAAACCATTTAAACTTGTAAGCCGAGAGATGAAATATGAAGATACAATAATAAATATTGATGGTGAATTAATTGGGGCTAAAAAAATAAATATAATTGCAGGACCATGTTCGGTAGAAAGCAGAGAACAAATATTTGAAATAGCGGAAATGTTAAAGGAAATGGGGATAAAATTTATACGAGGTGGGGCATATAAACCGCGTTCAAGTCCCTATGCATTTCAAGGATTAAAAGAAATAGGGCTAAAATATTTATCTGAAGTAAAAAAAGAATTGGGAATGAAAATAGTAACGGAAGCAAAAGATACCGAAACATTGGATATGGTTATTGAAGTTGCCGATATTATACAAATTGGGGCACGAAATATGCAAAACTTTTCGTTGTTGGAAAAAGTTGGAAAAACAAATATTCCCATTTTATTAAAAAGAGGATTATCTGCAACAATAGAAGATTTGTTGATGAGTGCCGAATATATTGTATCGCAGGGGAATAATAACGTAATATTATGTGAAAGGGGAATAAGAACATTTGAAACATATACGCGAAATACTTTAGATTTAAATGCTGTTCCGGTAATAAAACATCTGTCCAACTTGCCGATATTTGTTGATCCATCGCATGGAATAGGAATTGCAAATAAAGTACCTAATATGGCTTTAGCCGGTATTGCCGCAGGTGCAGACGGTTTAATTATAGAAGTGCATAATCATCCCGAAAAAGCACTTTCAGATGGTATGCAGTCAATTACCCCAAAACAATTTAAAGAACTGTTGACAAAAGTGAAATTATTGTCAAAAATATTAGAGAGAGAATGATATGGAATTAAGAAATAGTATGGCTTTATTACCGGATATAAACGGGTATTATGATAAATACGGTGGTAAATTTGTGCCGGAAACATTAATTATTCCGTTAAAGGAATTGGAAGATGTATTTGATGTAATAGTTAAAGAAGAAGGTTTTATTGAAGAGCTATCGTTGCTTAATAAAGAATTTTCGGGACGTCCGACTCCTTTATATTATGCACAAAGATTGACAGAATATTATGATAAAGCAAAAATATATTTAAAGCGTGAAGATTTATGCCATACCGGTGCACATAAAATAAATAATGCTTTAGGTCAAATATTAATTGCAAAAAAATTAGGCAAAAAAAGAATTATTGCAGAAACAGGTGCCGGGCAACATGGTGTAGCCGTTGCATCGGTATGTGCCAAGTTTGGTCTTAAATGTGTTGTTTACATGGGCGAAGTTGATATTAAACGTCAAGCATTAAATGTTTATAGAATGCGACTGTTCGGTGCGGAAGTTATTCCCGTAAAAT